>NZ_JBDNWF010000001.1:0-30493 GCF_047721125.1 Acetobacter papayae
ACTGGTCCAGAATGGCCCGGGCCTGCTCGCTGCGGCCTTCGGCTTTCAGCAGGGTTTCACGCGCGGTTGCCAGTTCGCCTTCCGCTTTGTGGCGTTGCTCACCTGCCTGTGTCAGGGCTTCTTCGGCTACGGCGCGGGCCTTGTCGGCGGCGGCGTGGGCTTCCTCGGCTTCTGTCAGGTTCTGCTGGGTCTGCTGTTTTTGCTGGCGGGCGGCATCGGGCAGGGTGGACAGGCGTTCGTGTTCGCTCCGCACGTCCTGCATACGCTGGCGGATGCTCTCTTCTTCCCGGTTGGCGGTTTCGGCGCGTGCGCCCCAGTCTTCCAGCGCGGCTTCGGCTGCGGCGCGGCGGTTGGTCAGCGCTGTGCTTTCGGCCAGCAGGGCTGCGCGCTCTTCCCGCGTGGCGTCCAGTTTAGTCTGGCATTCCTGCCGTCTGGCGCGCAACTGCTCGAGTGTCTGTTCCGTTTCGGCGGGAATGGCGGCGGCCTGAAGCGCGCTTTCCGCCCGAACAACCTGTTCGGTCGTCTCGACCTGCGATTGACGCAACTCCGCCATGCGTGGTGTCAAACCCGCCAGACGGCCCCGGAGGTCTGCTGCGTGTTCACGGCTGCGCTGGTTTTCATTGGCCGCAGAGTCGGCCGCCTGCTGGGCCAGTCGTGCTTGCTCGAGTGTCTGTTTGGCGGTCTGTTCTGCTTCGTTCAGTGCCTGTGTGGCGGTTTCCAGCGCAAGGGCCGCCTGTTGGTCGGCTTCGATGGTGGCAAGGCGCTGGGCCAGCACGTCAAAGGCGGCCTGTTCGCTGGCATGCGCATCGCGCAGGCGGGCGCATTCGGGGGTGAGTGTATCCAGCCGGGCTTGTGCGGCAGCGTGCTTCTGTTCGCTGCCTGCCCGTTCATCCCGTGCGGTTTGCAGGCGGGCCTGTAATTGCCGGAGCTGCGTGCGGGCGGCCTGTTCACTGGCCTGTGCTGTGGCATGCTTATTCTGCGCGGCCTGCAAGGCCTCACGCGGTGCATGCACGGGGGGCAGGGCTGCCTGAGTTTCCTGCGCGCGGGCATGAGCGGATTCCGCTTCCAGCCGGGCGGCTGCGACACGTTCCTGCTGGGGCTGAATGGTGTCCAGCCGCGCGCGGGAGGAGGCGTGGCGGCGGCCTGTCTCGCTTTCATGCGTGCGGGCCTGTTGCAGTGCGCGCTCCACCGTGGCGCGTTTGCCCCGCAGGTTGGCAATGGCCCGTTCGGTTTCCTGCACGGCCTGCGCGGCCTGCTCTACTGCCTGCTCAAGTGCGGGTTCATCAGCCTGAAGAGCGTCAATCCGGGCGCGGGTTTCACGCAGGATCCGGCGCTGGGCCAGCCTGCGGGCAGCACCACCTGTAGCTGTGGCGCGTGCGTAAAAACCGTCCCATCGCCATAGATCACCCGCGCGGGAGACAAGGCATTGCCCCGGAGCAAGGGAGGGCAGAAGGGCTATGGCATCGGTATTGTCCGGCACGAGGCCGGTAAAGGTCAGAATCCGCTCCAGTTCCGGCGGTGCGCTTACCAGCGCCTTGAGTGGCGTTGTGCCGGTAGGCAGTGGCGGGGGGGCTGCGGCTGCCAGCAGACGCCAGCCCCGCACGGCGGTTTCGGTGGTGGAGGCATCCAGCCCGTCCGCCAGCGCTGCGGCCAGTGCGGGCTCATACTGTTCTTCCACGGAAAGCTGGGCGGAAACGGGGCTTCCGGCCTGTGGCTCTTCCTCATCCAGCGCGTGGTCAAGCCCTTCGGCCTGAGCGTGCAGGCGGGTCAGTTCCGTCTGGAGTGTTGTGCGGCGCGCGGTCGCGGCACTCAGCGTTTCGCGGCGTGCCGGCAGGGCCTGTTCAGCTTGTTCAAGCGACTGGCTGATCTGTTGCAGGCTGTTTTCCTGCACCATACGGGCCTGTCGGGCTTCTTCCAGCACCGAATCCGGCATGGCTTCGGCGCGGGCTTTTTCCAACTCCTGCGAAAGAACCTGCTCTTCCTGCCGCGCGCGGGACAGGGCGGTTTCCGCAGCGCGGAGTGCTTCCGTGGCGTTGCGGTGGCGGGCTTCGGCCTCCTGTGCCGCGCGGCTGCTTTCGTTCAGTTGTGTGTCGGCCTGCAGGCGGGCCTGTTCGGCGGTTTCAAGGGCTTCAATAGCCTGTTGCGTGGCCTTGGCCGCTTCTTCTTCCGTCAGGCGCAGGTGGTCGAGGGTTGCGGGGCTGACCAGTGCCGCCATGGCTTCGGCCCTGCGTGTTTCGGCCTGTTGCAGGGCCTTGGCCAGACTGTCGAGCCGCTGGCGGGCCTGGGTGATATTTTCTTTCTGCTCGGCCTGTGCCTGCCGGGCGGCCTCGGCCTGACTGCGCGCCACGGACAGTTCCATGGCGCGCTGCGCGCGCTGGCGTTCGCTTTCATCTGCCGTGGTGCGGGCCTGCTGGGCGGCGAGTGCCGTGCTTTCCGCCGTTGCGGCAATGGCCAGCAGGGTTTCGTTTGAAGGCAGGGCCGCTTCAAGCTCGGCCACTTCGGCCTCGATCGCGCTCAGGGCCTGTGTGGTCAGGCTATGGCGTGCTCTGGCGTTTTCTAGTTCTTCCTGCGCATGGGTATACTGTGCCCGCGCGATATTGAGGGTTTCCGTCAGGGCGGCGAGGTCACGCTCGGTGCTTTCCAGCTCAAGCCGCAGGGTTTCCTGCCGGGTGGCGGCTTCTTCCTGTCGGGTGGGCAGGGTCGCGCTTGCTGCGTCGATTTCGGCTTTTTCGGCCTGTGTACGCTCGAGCGCGCTACGGGCATCTGTCAGGCGGTTTGTGGCGGCCTGCAAATCCGCTTCGTGCTGGGTCAGGCGCTCATTGGCCTCGCGTGCGAGGGTCAGGGCGCGCTCTTCCTCGCGGGCGGTGCCTTCGGCCAGCACGCGGCAGCGTTCCAGTGCTGTGCGAGCGGCGTCTGCCTGTTCGCGCAGGGCGGGTAGGCGGCGGCGGCGCTCAAACTCGGCCATAACGGAGGTTTCGGCAGCTTCTTCTCGGCTGCTCAGTGCCAGACGGGCCTGTGCCACGGTATCGGCTGCGCGCTGCACGGCTAGGCGGGCGCGGGCATGTAGCAGGGCCAGCAGTTCGGTTTCGGCTTCACGCAGGGCGGCGGAGAGCGTGCGGTACTGCTCGGCCTCGCGTGACTGGTCGGCCAGTTCGCCCAGTCTTTCGCTCAGTTGCTTGCGGCGGTCTTCAGCACGGGTCAGGTTGCTTTCCGTGGCGCGCAGCTTGAGTTCGGCCTCATGCCGACGGGCGTGCAGGCCGGTAATGCCTGCGGCTTCTTCCAGAATACCCCGCCGTTCTTCAGGGCGTGCGCCCACCAGCATGGCCACGCGGCCCTGACTGACCATGGCCGAGGAGCGCGCGCCCGAGGCCAGATCGGCAAAGAGGGTCTGCACATCACGCGCGCGGATGGAGCGGCCGTTGATCCGGTAGTCGCTGCCTGCACCCCGCTCGGCTCTGCGGCTGATCTGGAGTTCATCCAGTTCCGCAAAATTCTGCGGGCCGAAGCCCTTTGTGCCTTCGAGGGTAATGGTGACTTCGGCCAATGTGCGGGCCGGGCGGGTGGCGGTGCCCGCAAAAATGAGATCGTCCATTTCGCCGCCACGCAGGGAGCGGGCAGAGGACTCGCCCATGACCCAGCGCAGGGCTTCCACCACGTTGGACTTACCACAGCCATTCGGCCCGACAATGCCTGTCAGGCCGGGCAGGATTTCCACGGTAACCGGGTCGGCAAAGCTTTTGAAACCAGCAATGCGGAGCCGGGCGAAACGGACAGTCATGATCGCGCTTTATTCAGGCCTAAGGCTGGCGTGTCGTTATTCAGCCAGCCTTGGCCAGATCCTTGACGAACTCGTCGTAGGAAATCGCGCTGGAGACCTGAAGCGTGTCGTTGAAACGGAAGGTGGGGGTGGAATCGATATTGTATTTGGTCTCTGCCTGATTCTGCCCGTCCAGAATGAACTGCATGAGCTTCTGGTCTGCTACCGTTTTGTCGAACACATCGCCCGGCATGCCCGCGAAAGCGGCCATTTTCTTCAGTTCCGTCATCGGGTTGGCTTCGCGGTCATAGGCCCAGCGGTCGAGGCTGGACAGCAGCGAGGAGCAGAAGGGCTCGTAGCGGTCAACCGGCAGCGCACGAGCAACCATGGCGGCGATGGTGGCTGTCTGGTCGGTGGGGAAGTCATGGAACACGTAGCGGATCTTGCCCGTATCGATCAGGTTGGTTTTAACCTGAGGGAACGTGTTTTCAGCAAAATGAGCACAGTGGATGCAGGTGAGGGAGAACCATTCCTCGACCACCACCTTGGCATTGGGGTTGCCCAGCTGGCGCGGGGCAAAGAGCGGATCGACCGACGCATCGGGTGTCTGGGCTGCCGCGAGAGTACGATTCCACACGGGTGCGGTGGAGAGGGCGGCCCCTGTGGCAACAAGAAAAGAGCGGCGTGAAAAAGACATGGAAACCAAGCCTTCCTGACTGGTGACAACCGAAGCAGACAGCCATGACGGCAGAAAAGCCACACGTCAACCATTGATCGTGCTTCGGAAGTGCCAGCCCGCGTTTAGTGCCGGGTCTCAGGTAGGGGAGACAGGGCTGGGCGGAGTGGTTTCTTCTGTCTGGGGTGTCAGGCGGCGTACCCGCACCCGGCGGATATGCCGGGCATCGGCATCGAGCACACGAAAGAGAAAACCGTTTTCGTGCGTCAGCACTTCACCACGGGCGGGAACGTGCCCCGCCATGCGGAATACCAGCCCGCCAATGGTCTCGATTTCGGCTTCCTTTTCCGCGTCGGTCAGAATGGAGCCGATATCGCGTTCGAATTCTTCCACCGGGCAGCGGGCATCCACATCGAAAGAGCCATCCTGACGGGGGGTGATCATGACGGCGGCAGGCTCGTCATGCTCGTCCGAAATATCGCCCACAATGGTTTCGATCAGGTCTTCAATCGTCACCAAACCGTCAATGCCGCCATATTCGTCAATAACAAGGGCCATGTGCGTCTGGCGCTGGCGCATCTGCAACAGCAGGTCCAGCACGGGCAGTTGCGGGGCAACAAACAGGGGCTGGCGCAGCAGGGCTTCAAGGCTGAACGCCTCGCTGGTGCCAACATAGGCGATCAGATCCTTGACGTGGATCATGCCCACGATGTCATCAAGCTGATCGCGGTAGACAGGCATGCGCGAGTGGTTCTCGCGCCGCATCATGGCCAGTGCCTCGTCCAGACTGATCGAAACCGGCATGGCCACGATATCGGCACGCGGCACCATCACGTCATCGGCTGAGATATTGCGTAGCCGCAGCACATTGGCGATCAGCGCGCGTTCCTGTCGGTCCAGTTCAGGCTGCTCGCCGTTCTGGGCGCTGTCTGCCTCGTTGGCGGCCTGCTGCACCAGTGCGGCGATGGAGTTGCGCAGGTTGGAGGGCTGCTTGCGGCGGTGGAAAAAGGAAAAAAACTTCCGTCCCGCTGGCTCGCCCCGGTCCGTGGCATTGCCCTCATGCTCGCTCATGAGCGGGGTTTCCACGGGTTGGGCACCGACAGGCGTGACAGGATACGCGCCTCGCGCATTTCCATTTCCCGCGCGTCACCCGGATGGTGGTGGTCATACCCGGCCAGATGCAGGCTGCCATGCACGACCAGATGTGCCAGATGATCGGCCACCGGCCGTCCTGCGCGGCGCGCCTCGCGCAAAACCGTTTCCAGCGCGAGGATGATGTCCCCCCCCTCGTAACCGGGGGGCGGGTCGAATGTCAGCACGTTGGTGGGCTTGTAGCGGCCACGGTGCCGCCCATTGAGCTCACGCACCTCGCGGTCTGTTGCCAGTACGACCGTGCCGGGCAGGCCACCTGCATCGGCGCAGGCGGCGAGAGCGCGCCACACAAGCTTTTCAGGCTCGCGGACATGGCAGCGCCACCGGCGATCACGCACCAGAATTTCTGGTGTGGCGGCAAATCCGTCGGACAATGTTTCTTCCCCCAGAAGGGAATCCGGGCGGGGCTGGTCGTTCCCGCATGCCATATCCATCTGGTGGATATGGCCCTGGCTACTTGGCGGTTCCATTTTTCTCCTGGCGACCCTTGTTGCGGGAAGGAGTCCTGCTGGTCGCCGCCTTTGCATCATAAGCTTCAATAATACGCGCGACCAGCTTGTGCCTGACGACATCGGTTGCGTCAAAACGTGTGATGGTAACGCCCTTGACGTTTTCGAGCGTCTCGACCGCATCATGCAGGCCGGATGTGGTGCCATCGGGCAGGTCGATCTGTGTCAGATCGCCCGTGACCACCATCCGCGACCCCGGACCTAGGCGGGTCAGGAACATTTTCATCTGCGCGATGGTGGTGTTCTGCGCTTCGTCCAGAATAATGAAGGCGTGCGAGAGCGTGCGCCCGCGCATGAAGGCCAGAGGTGCGACTTCGATATCCCCCGAGGCCATGCGGCGCATGACCTGATCGCCCGGCAGCATGTCGTGCAGGGCATCGTAAAGCGGGCGCAGATAGGGGTCGATCTTGTCTTTCATGTCGCCGGGCAGGAAGCCAAGCCGCTCACCAGCTTCCACCGCGGGGCGGGAGAGGATGATACGGTCTATGGAGCCCGCCTGCAGCATGGCCACGGCCTGTGCTACGGCCAGATAGGTCTTGCCCGTTCCCGCTGGGCCGATGCCAAAAACGAGTTCCTTGCGGGCAAGGGCTTTCATGTAGATGGCCTGCCCCGGCGAGCGGGGTTCGATGGTGCCGTGCCGCATGCGAATCTGCGGCAGGTCGCCATCTTCGGGCAGGGTATCCGGTGCGCTGGTGCGCGCCAGAGGGGCGGGGGAGCGGCTCTCGTGTATACGGGACATACGGATGATGGCCTCCACGGTGCTGGTATCGATGGTCTCGCCTGCTGCCAGTTTCTGGTACAGCGCGCTCAGGGCCTGCCGCGCGAGGCCGGTATGGGCGGGCACCCCCCGGATCGAAATCCGGTTGCCGCGCCGCGCCACTTCCACATCCAGCCCTTCCTCCAGACAACGCAGGTGCCGGTCATGGTCGCCTACAAGGCGGGCCAGCAGGGCGTTGTTGTCGAACTGAAGGGTGACAGGCTGTTCGCCTATCGCGGGAAGGGGTGCCTCCGGTACGGAGTGCGGCGCGTGCGATTGGCTCAAGCGTATTCCTTTTCTTCTTCCACAATGCCGCCAAGGGAGTTGGTCAGGCGTTCGGTAATGCGCACCATGATCTCCTGACCGATCAGCGAGGGGCTACCCTGCACATGAACCGGCTGGAGCCAGGGCGAGCGTCCTGCGATCTGGCCGGGCTTGCGGCCCGTGCCGGTAAACAGCACAGGCATGCTCTGGCCAACCATGGTCTGGTTGAAGGCGTCCTGCTGCTGGCGCAAAAGCTGCTGGAGGGCCTGCAAGCGGCTGTCCTTCACATCCTCGGGCACCTGCATGCCTGCACCGGCCGCGGGCGTGCCGGGACGGGGGGAGTATTTGAAGGAATAGGCCAGCGCAAACCCCGTATCGCGCACCAGTTCCATGGTGGCTTCGAAATCGGCATCGCTCTCACCCGGATGCCCGACAATAAAGTCCGAAGACAGGGCGAGGTCTGGTCGGGCTTCGCGCAGGCGGCGCACGAGGTCGCGGTATTCATCTGCCGTGTGGCCACGGTTCATGGCGCGCAGAATCCGGTCCGATCCGGACTGCACGGGCAGGTGCAGGAAGGGCATGAGCTGCGGCAGGTCCCGATGTGCCGCAATCAGGGCGTCATCCATATCGCGCGGGTGCGAGGTGGTGTAGCGAATGCGCACAAGGCCGGGGATTTCAGCCAGCGCATAGGCCAGCCGTGCCAGCCCCCAGATGGTACCATCCGGGCCTTCGCCATGATAGGCGTTGACGTTCTGGCCTAGCAGGCTGATCTCGCGCACGCCGGACGCGACCATCCGCCGGGCTTCCGCCAGCACGGACACCACGGGGCGGCTGCTTTCCGCGCCGCGCGTATAGGGCACCACACAGAAAGAGCAGAACTTGTCGCAGCCTTCCTGAATGGTCAGGAAAGCGGTGAGGTTGCCGGGGGTCTGCGGGGCTTCGCTTTCGGGCAGGAAGTCGAATTTCTGTTCTGCCGGAAACTCGGTTTCGATCACCCGGCCGCCCGCGCGTGCGGCGCGGGCCACCATTTCTGGCAGGCGGTGATAGGTCTGCGGCCCCAATACGATATCGACATAGGGCGCGCGGGCCAGAATTTCCTCACCTTCCGCCTGCGCCACGCAGCCAGCCACGGCAATAATGGTGCTATGCCCGGCTTCCTTGCGGGCTTCCTTGACCAGACGCAGGCGCCCGAGTTCGGAAAACACCTTTTCCGCCGCTCTGTCGCGGATATGGCAGGTGTTGAGGATGATCATGTCCGCCTGATCGGGGGCATCCACCGGGGCGTATCCCAGCGGGCGCAGCACGTCGCCCATGCGCGCACTGTCGTACACGTTCATCTGGCACCCCCATGTAATGACATGCAGGCCGCGTGCCGGATGTGCGTTTACGGGGTGTGCGGTCATGATGGCAGGCGCTCCACTGTGCCGCAGGCCCATTCCGTGCGGCAGGGGGACGGAATCGACCGAGTGGCGTCGCAGGTCAAGCGTCTTTTCTCACGTGTGGCGCTGTTGCGTGACCATGCGAAAGAAAAAGGAGCAGTGCGATGCCTGACAGGGCGTGGCCTCCATACTTTCGTGCAAGACCCGGAGTGCCTGATGCGATCCGGCTTTACCTGCGTATTGAAGCAAAAAAGGAGGCCAGCCTGTCAAGTACGGCTTTTGTTTTTCTTACATGCGCAGGCAGAAAAGCGGCAGGTAGGGTTGCGGGGTCGAACCGGCCGGGCAGCACGCGGGGCGGGTTGTGCTGGCGCAGGGTGGCGGCCCCTTCGGCCACGGCCTTCCATGTCGCCTGTGCCAGAGCCTTTCTGCTTGGGAAAAGATCAGGGTCGAGCGGTTCATGGAGCACGACCGTGGCGCGGCCATGCCGCCACTGCAGAAGCTGCCAGACGTGTGGCCCCAGATCCATATCGCCGTACCACGAAAAAACCGGGCGGCGGAAACGGCACAGCGGCAGGCCGTCCAACTGATCATAAACAAGGGAGATCGGCTGGATCAGCGGGGTCATGCTGGAGTCGTCGGGAGTATTAAGCTCGACCGCATCCTTGGCGCGGAGCTTCGGGGCTTTGGCGATGGCAAAAAAAGCGGACATGAACGGCAGCACCCGTGAGCCGTCGGAGGACGTGCCCTCGGGAAAGAGAACCAGATTGTCCCCACCGTTCATGCGCGAGATCATCTCATCGCGCTCACGCCCCGTGGTGTTGCGCTGGCGGCTGACGAAAATCGTGCGCCCGATCTTGGAGATAAGCCCCATGACCGGCCATTTCTCGATATCGCCCTTGGCCACGAATACGGAGGGCAGCAGCGTGCCAAGAATGGGTACATCCAGCCAGGACATGTGGTTGGCGATATAAATCACCGGGCGTTCGCCCCGCTTGCGCGCCGCAGGGCCGCCAACAGTGCCAGCCCGCTGGCCGATTACACGAATGCGCAGGCCCAGTATCTTGCACAGCACACCCCAGATGACGCGGGTCCAGCGGATTTTTGCCGTGCCGGGCACGGGCAGCAGGCAGGCCTCAAACCCAACGGAGAGCGGCACCCATACAACCAGTGCGCCCAGCCGCAGGCCAGCACGCACCTGCGCTATCCACCGTCTAAGGGCGTTTGCAGGTGCAGGCAGAATGCCGGATAGATCGGAAGCATGGGGCTGGTCGGAAGAAGAGCAGGCCGGGGCGCGTGAGTGGTCAGGCTGGGTTCTGATCATGGTCCTGCTTTTGCCAGACACGTGCCTGCCGGGCAAAGGACGCGAACGGTCATCCGGTGAAAACACGCAAACATGCCCTCCCATACCGCGAACCGGGGGCGGTGGACAATCCGTCTCGTATTGCCACAGAAGAGACAGTGAATGTTCAGGGGCGTATTTTTGTCATGGTGTGGCGCTAAGGAGCGCGTTACCCTTATGAAACTATGGAGCGAACTGGCGGTTTAGGGCATGTCAGGAGACATGCAGGTTCGAGATTGCAGATGATTGACAGAGTGTGGTGACGGGGCGGGGCAAGGCTATTTACGGGCGGTTTAAGATCAGGGGGAATCGCGTTCTGGCAGGGATGATCCTGTGGGGCGTGCTGGCAACGGGAGCGAACGCCGCTGATCCGCAGCCTTATGTTACCGACCTTGTTAGTACGGGGCAGGGAGATCTGGATACGGCGCTCAAGGCGTCGTCCGATCTGCTGGCCCTACAGTCCACGCAGGCGGTGGGGCCGTTTGCGCTCGCAGGCCGCGTGCGTGATGAATATGACCGCTTGCGTACGGCTCTGGAAAGCTGCGGCTATTACGATGGCACTGTGCATATTGTTCTGTCGCGCCCGAAAGCGGGCGGGCAGGCAACGCCAACTCCTGCACAACCCACAACATCTGGCGCACAGGCGGATGACGATGCCGCCGTGCTGAACAGCCCCTCCATTAATGGCAAGTCGCAGGACCTGGCGAACTGGATCGCCAATGTACCCAAGGGTGAAAAAATTGAGGCGCGGGTGAGTGTGGACACAGGTCCACTCTATCATTTGGGCCTTATTACCCTGAAGGACGACAAGACCGGGCAACCACCAAAACTTACCCCTGCACAGATGAAGGCGCTGGGCCTTGTTACCGGACAACCCGCCATAGCCCAGACCGTGCTGGGCGGTGGCGGACAACTGCTCGACGCCCTGCGCGAAAGTGGGCATGCGCTGGCACGGGTGGAAAAACCCACGGCCTATCTTCGTCCCGAAACCCGCACGCTTGATATTGTCTATCCCGTTACACCCGGGCCCATGCTCAATATCGGCAATATCTCGCTCGATGGGTTGCAGAAAGTGCATCCGTCCTTCATCCGGCGGCGGCTGACCGTGCAGGAAGGGCAATTATACCAGCCTTCTAAAATAGAAGAGGCCCGCCAGAACCTGACAGATCTGGGTGTGTTTTCCAGTGTGGGCGTAAAGGATGGGTCTTCTACGGCGGTAGACGGTACCATGCCGCTGGATTTTTCCTTCCGCGAAGGCAAGCGCCACGCGGTTGGGGCAGAGGCAGGTTATTCAACCGACCTCGGCGCGCGGGCTGGTGTGAACTGGACCCATTTCAACTTGCTGGGTAATGCCGAACGCCTGCGGCTTGTAGCGTTGGTAACAGGGCTTGGCGGCTCCGCGCAGCAGGGGCTGGGCTACGATGTCTATGCCGATTTCTCGAAACCTGATTTTCTTCAGCGCAACCAGAATCTGAGTGCGCGTATTGAAGGCTTGCGTCAGCTTTTCTGGTCATACCGGCAGACAGCCCTGCTGGTGCGCGGGGGTGTGGCCCGCCCGCTTGCGCGCAACTGGAACGGTAATTTCGGGCTGGCGGCGGAGCAGGAATCTATCGAACAGTTTGGTGTGACCCGAGATTACACCATCCTGTCCGTGCCGGTTTCCACCACGTTTGACAATACGGGGGTGGGTAACCCGATTGAGCCTGCAACCCATGGCATGCGGCTCAGTCTGGGGGTTACGCCTTCGCTCTCACTGGGCACGAAAGGCGAGGGTACGTCGTTTTTTGCGGTCATGAACGCATCCGCCTCCACCTATTTCGATCTGACCCATTTGGGCATCAGTCGGCCGGGGCGTAGTATTCTGGCTTTCAGGGGCACCATTGGCAGTATTCAGGGGGCCAGCACCTGGAACATCCCGCCTGACCAGCGCATGTACGCCGGGGGCAGTGCTACGGTGCGTGGCTATCGCTGGCAGGGGGTCGGCCCACAATATGGCAATACCCGCTATGCCATCGGCGGTACGTCCATTGATGCAGGGTCGGTCGAATACCGGCAGCGGATTTTGCACAGTTTCGGCATGGCGCTTTTTGCCGATGCCGGTCAGGTGGGTGAAAGCTCCATGCCGTTTGATGGCACGCTGCGTGTCGGTACCGGTGCAGGCGTGCGGTACTATACGCCTATTGGCCCTGTGCGGCTGGATGTAGCGGTGCCTGTGAACCGCGCGCCGCAGGGCGATAAATGGGATCTGTATATCGGGCTGGGGGAAGCGTTCTGATGACCGGGCAGGAACAGGCTACCCCTCCTACCAATCCCAACTCGCCTTCCGCGCCGGGCAAGCCACCACGCGCCCTGTGGCGGCGTGTGGGGCGTATTGTTCTGGCAGTTTTTGGCGGGCTTGTCGGTCTTGTGCTGCTGGTTGTGGCGGGGCTGCTTATCTGGGCCAATACCGGGGCGGGCCGGGCGGTGCTGCTACGCCAGACCGAGGCGCTGACAGGCGGCATGGTGCGTGTAGCAGGTATTTCTGGGCGGTTTCCTGACAATTTCCGCCTGCAAAGTCTTGAAGTGCGCGATGCGACAGGCCCATGGCTGACCCTGCGCGACCTGCATCTGGACTGGTCGGTGCTGGCGCTGCTGGGGCGGACGGCGCGCGTTAACGCGTTTACAGCGGATACGCTCGATCTGACGCGCCTGCCGGTTTCGGAAGAGAGCAAGAGCGAACCGGAAACCGGCACACCCTCATGGCATGCGCTGGGGGTCGATATTCGCAAGCTGTCGGTCAGGCAGATCACGCTTGGGGCGCCAGTCATGGGGCAGGCGGCCCAGTTGAGCCTGTCCGGGCATGGGCGTCTGGGTGCGTTGGGGGTTGTGGTCGGTAATTTTAGCCTGACCAAAATTCCCGGTGTTGATATCGGTCTGGACCTCAAGCGGCTTGATCGAGCGGGTATGCTTTCACTTGCCACCACGGCGGGGCGCGGCAGGCTGGAACTGCACCTGAAAGCGCAGGATGGAGTGGATGGTTTTCTGGCCACCCGTCTGGATATGGCGCAGCTTGCCCCTGTTGCGTTGCAGATGGACCTTGCCGGGCCGGTTGCTGCAGCGGCGCTGCATGTGAGCGCACAGGCGGGCAGCACAACCGCCCAGACAGATGGTGTGCTTGATCTGGTAGACGGGCGCATGGACCGGCTGGATGCGCAGGCTCACGTGCCCGCTCTTACCCTATCCGATACGCTGGGCTGGAAAGACATAGCGTTTTCGGCCCATCTCAGCGGGATGATGAGCGCACCGCTTGGCAATGCTGAACTGAGCGTGGACAGGCTGGTGGCTGCCGGGAGTAGCATTGGCACCTTACAGGCGCATTTTACGGGAGAAGGCACGGCAGCGCAGGCTCTGGCGCAGGCTTTACACCTGAGCGTAAAGGCCGATGGCGTGACCGTGCCCGGCAAGGCCCCGCTCGTTCTGGCCGCCGCCCCGTTGGAACTCGATGCCCGGCTGTTGCCTCAGGCTGAGGGCAAACCCCTGAGCCTGAGCCTGAACCACCCGCTGCTGGAACTGGCAGCACAGGCACGCACAGCCGCTCCGCAGACAGCAGCGCTTACACTCAAACTGCCTGATCTGCTGCCCTTGGGTGAGGCTCTGGGTATTGCCCTCAGGGGCAAGGCCGGGCTGGAGGCCCATGTGGCCCGCCCCGCGAAGGCGGATGGTGCAACACAGGTTACGGCCTCCGGCACGCTGGGTATTGCCGGGGGGCAACCGCAACTGGCCGGGCTGATTGGGCCGGATGGTCAGTTTGCCCTTGCGGCGGATATCACGCCGTTGCCCGCGGAAAAAAAACCACAGCCCCAGCCTACCAGCCAGCGGATAGAATTACAAAGTCTGACGCTGGACGGGCGCGGACTGCACCTGAAAACGCAGGGCCGGATGGATACCGGGCGGGATATGGATGTATCGGCCTCGGCCGGGTTGCCAGACCTGTCGATGGCGCTGCCCTTCCTGCGCGGTGGACTGGATGTGGGGCTGACAGCGCAGGGGCCGCTGAAGGATTTTGCGGCCCATGTGCATGTACAGGGCAACCCCGGCACAGCGGAAATGACCCCAGCCCCGATGGTGCTGGATGCAGCGCTGCGCGATCTGCCGGGTGTGCCGCAAGGCACGGTGGACCTGCATGGAACCATGGATCATGCGCCCCTGACCTTCGGGTTGACCATGGACCAGCAGGAGGACGGTGCGCACCGTTTCAACCTGACCGCGCTTTCATGGAAAAGCCTGCAGGGTGAGGGTGAACTGAGCCTGAAACCGGGCGAGGTGATTCCCATGGGGTCACTTGGTCTCAAGATAACCAAACTGGCCGATTTGCGTCCGGCTATTGGCAAGCCGCTGGCAGGTAACCTGACAGCCAGCCTCAGCACCGACAGCACGGGCGATGTGCCGGTGGTTCATGCCCGGCTGGATGGGCGCGCCAGTCTGGCCGATATGCGGCTGGACAGCCTTGCCCTCAAGGGGGATGTGCGCGACCCGGCAGGCAAACCGGCTGTTGACCTGTCGCTCAAGCTTGGCGGCATAGCCGCGCAGGGCATTACGGGCAGTGCGCATCTGGGCGCGCGTGGGCCGCTGGATGCCATGGTGCTGGATGCCGGTGTGGGCCCTGCCAGTTGGGGGGGGAAACCCCTGTCTCTGGCTACTGAGGCTCTGCTGGATGTGCCGGATCAGAAGGTGACACTCAGGCGGCTGAACGCCACCGCCAGAGGCGAAAACCTGAAGCTGCAGGGGCCTGCGGTGCTGACCTATGGTGCAATCATGGGGGTTGATCACCTGCGCGCTACGCTCGGGGCTGTAACGGGTGGTGAAAATGCGGTGTTGGATATCAAAGGGCATATCAAACCCACGCTCACCCTAAATGCTGACCTACGGAATCTGACACCCGCGCTGGCGGAGCCGTTCTCGCCGGGGTTGAGGGCACAGGGTGTGGTCTCGGCCTCCGCAGCCCTTACGGGCACACTGGCTCAGCCGCATGGTCAGGTTAACCTGACCGGCAATGGCCTGCGCATGGGGGGTAGTCTGGCTGTGGCCTCGGTGCCACCTCTGGGGCTGACCCTGAATGCGACCCTGAATGGTAATACCGCCTCGGTGCGCGGGCATGCCCATGCGGGTAGCAAGTTTGACCTGAGCACCACAGGCACGGTGCCCCTGCATGGGCGCTCGGGGCTTGATGTGATGGCCGATGGTGCGCTGGACCTGAGCTTGGCCAATGGTGTGCTGGGAGCGCAGGGGCGGCAGGCCTTGGGGCAGGCGCGTATGGGGCTGCGCTTGCAGGGTAGTCTGGCAACCCCGCGTGTGAGCGGTGCCGTAACGCTGGAGAAGGCGGATTTTCAGGATTTCGCCGCCGGGGTGCATCTGTCGGATATTAATGGGCGTCTGGTTGGTAACGAAGGGCGGTTGGTTATACAGTCCCTCACGGCCAAAGCGGGGTCTGGCACGGTGGAGGCCAGCGGTGCCATAGGCATTGCGGAACCCGGCCTGCCTATAGACATGAAACTGATGGCCCGTAATGCACGCCCCATAGCCAGCGACCTGCTGACCGCCGTGCTTGATGCCGACCTGAGCGTGCGCGGGCAGGCGCGGGGCCGTATGGATGTGGTGGGTAGCGTGACCCTTAAGGATGTTGAAGTGAACATCCCCAACTCCCTGCCAACCTCTGTTGCGCGGCTTGATGTAATCCGACCGGGGGAAAAGCCCGAGCAGGAGGAAGAAGCCCGTGCCGCCAGCGTGCATAAAACCGTGATAGCGCTGTCGCTCGATTTGATCTCACCGGGGCGTTTTTTCGTGCGTGGCCACGGGCTGGATGCGGAAATGGCGGGCCGTCTGAAAATCACCGGCACAGCACAGGCCCCGCAGGTAGGTGGGGGCTTTACCCTCAAGCGGGGTAACTTCAATCTGGCGGGCATTTCGCTCAACTTCACCAAGGGGCGGGTGGCGTTCAACGGGAGTGGGGTTGGCCACAAGCTTGACCCAACGCTCGATTTTCAGGCGGATCGTGTCGTTAATGGCGAAACGGCCATGCTCAAGGTGGGGGGATATGCCAGTTCGCCCAAGATCACCTTCGAATCCCTACCGCCGCAGCCACAGGACCAGGTTCTGGCCATGCTGCTGTTCGGCACGGACGCACGCTCCCTGTCATCGACCCAGATGGTGGAACTCGGTGCGGCGGTGGCCACACTGACCGGGTTGACCCCTTTCGACCCCATGGGAACGCTCCGCAAGACCCTGCATCTGGACAGGCTGACCATTGGCGGGGGCAATGGTTCCAACGCTAATGGCAGCGGTGGCGGTGCCAGTGTGGAAGCCGGCAAATATGTCATGAAAGGGGTTTACGTGGGGGCCAAGCAGGCCACATCGGGCTCCGGCACACAGGCACAGGTTCAGGTGGATCTGACCAAGAGCCTCAAGCTCAATACCACCGTCGGCACTGGCGGCAACGTGACCGGCTTTACCACCCCGGAAAACGATCCCGGCAGCAGCGTGGGTATTCTTTGGCAGCACCGCTACTGATTGTAGCGGTGCTTAGCGCCTGAGGCTGAAGGAAAAGACCCGCCCTATCAGGGGGCTGCCAGATCCATGACAACCGGCACATGATCCGAAGGGGAATCCCAGTCACGCATATCGCGTAATACGCGCATGGCGGAGAGTTCGGGCACAAGGTCAGGTGTGACCCAGATATGGTCGAGCCTGCGGCCCCGATCCGATTTTTTCCAGTCGCGGTTGCGGTAGGACCACCACGTATAGAGCTTTTCCTCAGGCGGGACAAAGTGGCGCATTGCGTCCACAAACGCCGTCTGGCGCCAGCTTTCCAGGCCTGCGGTTTCCACGGGCGTATGGCTGACGATCTTCAGTAGTTGCTTGTGGCTCCACACGTCATGTTCCAGCGGAGCGATATTGAGATCACCCACCAGAATGGTGCGGTTGTTCTCACGCTGGGCAAACCACCGTGTTGCCTCTTCCACAAATGCCAGCTTATGGGCGAATTTGGGGTTGATGGCGGGGTCGGGTTCATCCCCCCCGGCGGGCACGTAGAAATCATGCAACTCCACGCTGCCCTGCGGACCATGCACCCGGGCTGCGATATGGCGGCAGTCTTCCTTTTCATACCACACCGGCAGGTTGTTCAGAGGCTCAAGCGGGTGGCGCGAGAGAATGGCCACGCCGTTATAACCCTTCATGCCCTGATAGTGCAGGTGCTCGAAACCCAGCGCGCGCAGGGCCTCGGCGGGAAAAAGAGGGTCCGGCACCTTGGTTTCCTGCAGGCAGACCACATCGGGGGCGATGTCGGCCACCAGCTTTTCCAGCAGGGGCAGGCGCAGGCGGAGGGAGTTGATGTTCCAGGTGACAAGTCGCATGGCTGGGGCATGGCGTATTGTGGCGTGCGGGGCAAGAAAAAAGCAGCGTGACTAGGGGGCGATTATGCGTGCGACCTCTTGCAATTCCGGCCGGTGAGGCCATTCTCATGAGCATGACCGCACACGACACACAGCCTTCGCCCGCGCCGGAAATCTGGGCGCTGCATCGTTCCATTCTGACGCTGGACAGTCACATAGACATTCCATGGCCTGACCGTGACGATGCGTTTGATGACACGTCAGACCGGCATGTGGACCTGCCCAAAATGCAGCGCGGCGGCATGTCGGCGGGCTGTTTCGTAGCCTATATCGGGCAGGGGCCTGTTACGGCGGAAGCTCATGCACAGGCCGGACAGCAATGTCTGGACATGCTCGATACCATCAACCGCATGCAGGACAGCCGCAATAGTGTTACGGCTCGCCGGTGCGATACGGCGGCCGAGATTCGCGCTGCCCATGCCCAAGGGGTGATTGCCGTCGTGGCGGCGGTGGAAAACGGCTACAGCATGGGCGAAGATACGGCGTTGCTGGAGCAGTTCCGCCAGCGCGGAGCGCGCTATGTCACCCTGACGCATAACGGCCATAACGCTCTGGCGGATGCGGCTATCCACCGGCCCAGTCTGGGTGATACGCCCCAGCGGCATGGCGGGCTATCTGCTCTGGGGCGCGAGACTATCGGTGACATGAACCGGCTTGGGCTGGTGGTGGATGTCTCGCATGCCTCTCGCCAGACCATGATGCAGGCGGTTGAAGTCTCGGCCACGCCGATCGTGGCCAGCCATTCCTGCGTGCGCAGCCTGTGCGACCACCCGCGTAACCTTGATGACGGGCAGCTAGATGCGCTGGGCGCGAGCGGTGGTGTTATCCAGATTACCGCCATGCCTGCGTTTTTGCGCCCCAAACCCGAGGAGGGGCGACGCACGGCGGGCGTTGCCGATTTTGTCGACCATATCGATTACGTGGTGCGGCGGCTGGGTGTCGAGCATGTGGGTATTTCTTCCGATTTCGACGGCGGTGGTGCCCTGTCGGACTGGCGTGACGCCACACAGGGCGTACTGCTGACGGAAGAACTGCACCGGCGCGGTTATGACCGGAGCGAAATCGAGGCGTTCTGGGGCGGCAATTTCCTGCGCCTGCTGGAACAGGCCGAGCAGGCGGCGGTGGAACAAAGGGTGATTATGGAAGGTGTGGGGGAGGCATAAAAATTGTCCACTTCTCTCTTGACAGCCTCTATTTTAAACAAATTCTCCGAACTGCATGGTGTGGTAAGAAAGGCTTTTTTGATAAAAACCTTCTGAATCAAACGCTTGTTGTTCATGCTTAAAAAATGGGCATTCTGATGGAAAGGCCGAAAATCTGCGGCTTGCAGTCTGTCCGGCCCATCTGTTCCACAGAGTTATCCACAAAAACGGTGGATGAAAATTGCCGCCTCAAAAGAGCGCCTTATGACAGCACAGAAAACCGAAAATGGTGCCTCTGAAACCCCCAGCGTGTCCGATACCCAGCCGGGGGGCAGCGGCCCGCAAAGCGGGAATAAGATACAGGAGCAGCC
Organism: Acetobacter papayae; assembly: GCF_047721125.1. Taxonomy (NCBI): domain Bacteria; kingdom Pseudomonadati; phylum Pseudomonadota; class Alphaproteobacteria; order Acetobacterales; family Acetobacteraceae; genus Acetobacter; species Acetobacter papayae. Next base: position 18,777 of record NZ_JBDNWF010000001.1, read on the forward strand.
AGAGGGCCTGAAAGGAGTCGAGGCCATACGCCACGCCCTGCGCACCATGCCGTATGCGCCGGGTGTCTACCGCATGCTTGGCGCGCGGGGCGAGGTGCTGTACGTGGGCAAGGCCCTGTCGCTACGTAAACGGGTGACATCGTACACCCATGTGGCGCGCCTGCCTGAGCGGCTGCGCAGAATGGTGTCGGATACGGTTACGATGGAAATCGTCACCACCCATACCGAGGCCGAAGCTCTGCTGCTTGAGGCCAATTACATCAAGCGCATGAAGCCGCGCTTTAACATCCTGCTGCGGGACGACAAAAGCTACCCGTGGCTGATGCTGACGGATGAACATCCATTTCCGCAAATTGCCAAGCACCGTGGCAAGGCCGTCAAAGGGGCGTCGCTCTGGGGGCCATTTGCCTCCGCATGGGCTGTTAACCAGACCCTGAACCTGATCCAGCGGGTGTTTCTGCTCCGCTCCTGTACCGATGCGGTGTTCAACAGCCGGAGCAGGCCGTGCCTGCTGTACCAGATCAAGCGTTGCTCCGCCCCCTGCGTGGACCGGATAGCACCACAGGACTACGCGCAGCTTGTGGAGCAGGCGCGTGATTTCCTGTCCGGCAAGGACGGTGCCCTGCGTGAAACGCTGGGGCATGAAATGAACGAAGCCGCCGAAGCCCTTGATTTTGAAAGAGCTGCCTTACTGCGTGACCGTATTCGCGCTCTGGCGCAAATGCAGGAGTCCAGCACCATCAATCCCGCCTCCTTGCCTGAGGCGGATGTGCTGGGGTTGTGGCAGGAAGGCGGGCAGACCTGTATTCAGGTGTTCTTCATTCGTGGTGGACGTAACAACGGCAGTCGCTCGTTCTTTCCTGCCCATACGCAGGATGAGGCTGCGGGCGATATTCTGAGTGCCTTCATTGCCCAGTTTTATGACGACAAGCCCTGTCCAGCCCGCATACTGGTCAATGCCGATCTGCCAGAGCAGGCCCTTCTGGCCGAGGCGCTGTCCCTGCGACGTGGCCGCAAAGTGGAGATTGCCTGCCCGCAGCGCGGTGAAAAAAAGCAGGTGCTGGATCATGCCGTCACCAATGCCCGCGATGCGCTCAAGCGCAGGCTGGCGGAAACAGCCGGGCAGGCCCGCCTGCTGGAAGGCGTTGCAACCCTGTTCGGGCTGGATGCGCCCCCCGGGCGGATCGAGGTTTACGATAACAGCCATATTCAGGGCGCTCATGCCTATGGGGTCATGATTGTGGGCGGGCCGGAGGGGTTTGACCGTAAGGCTTACCGCAAGTTCCGTATCCGTGGTCCGGTCACACCGGGCGATGATTTCGGCATGATGCGTGAGGTGCTGGAGCGTCGCTTTGGCCGGGCACTCAAAGAGGCCGAGGCCGGGGATACGAGTAACTGGCCCGATGTGCTGTTGATCGACGGCGGTGCCGGGCAGTATTCCGCCGTGCGTGCGGTGCTGGATGAACTGGGCGTTACGGGGGTGAAGCTGGTTGGTATTGCCAAGGGACCGGATCGCGACGCCGGGCGCGAGTGGTTTTACACGGGTGATGGCGCGCCCTTCCAGCTCGATGCGCGTGACCCGGTATTGTACTATCTCCAGCGCCTGCGTGATGAGGCGCACCGTTTCGCCATCACCACCCATAGGGCGGGGCGTTCCAAAACGCTGGTAACGTCGGAACTGGACGATATTCCGGGCATAGGCCCAGCACGCAAAAAAATGTTGCTCAATACATTTGGCTCAGCGCGAACCGTGCGGCAGGCAGGCCTTGCGGAACTTGAAGCTGCACCGGGCATTAACCGCGAAATGGCGCGTGTCATTTACGGACATTTCCACCCGGACTGGCAGCCTGGCTAGGTAACGGTCTGATCAAAAAAAACGGCTTGAGCCAATTGGGAGGCTGGCAGGCATTCCAGCAGGGGCCGAAATACGCTAACATCCGTTTCGATGCTGACAGATCTGCCCAATGTCCTGACGCTTTCGCGTATCGCGGCCATCCCGGTTGTGGTGTGGCTGGCCGCGTGGGGTACGCCTGATGCCAATGCGGCTGCGTGCGTTCTGTTCATTCTCGCAGGGATTACCGATTATTTTGATGGCAAGCTCGCGCGCTCACGCCATCAGTTGTCGGATTTTGGCCGCATGTTCGATTCCATTGCGGACAAGCTACTGGTCGGTGCGTGCCTGATGGTGCTGGCCGGGTATATGCGGCTACCCTATTTCAGCCTGTGGCCCGCCATTGTTATTCTGTGCCGCGAAATTCTGGTGTCCGGCATGCGCGAATATCTGGCCGAGCGACGGGCGAGCCTGCCGGTTACGCGGCTGGCCAAGTGGAAAACCGGCTTCCAGATGACCGCTATCGGCTTTCTTCTTGCCGGGGATGGCACCGGGCAGGTGCTTGGCGTGCCGTGGCTGCCGGTTTCCTTTATCGGGGCGGCACTCCTGTGGATTGCGGCTGTGCTGACTCTGATTACCGGCTGGGATTACCTGACAACCGGCCTGAGGCATGTCGAGCGCTGAGCGCGCACAATGCTGCTCTGCCGCCATGTGCCTGTATGGGATTTTTCTGCCGTATTTCATGATGGTGGGCGGAAAGGCGCAATAATGCCGGGCCTGTCTGTTCCAATATGCTGGCTACGGGGCTGCGTGTGCGGCTTTGTCCTGCTGTTGGGTGGCTGTACCCTGAAAGTGCCTCCGCCCACGGGCGCACAGGCGGCACTTGTAAGGCTGGATACCGAATCCCGGCGGCATATCCGTCATGACGATATCATGCGCAGGGATACCGAGCGTTCTGCCCCCATGAAGCTGGATGTTTCAGCGGTAAGGCCACTGCTGGACGAGGCAACGGTTCTGCCGAGCGACCATGCAGCGCGGGCGGAGCGGAGCAATGCGGCCTCTTTAGCTCCCGAGGTAGTGCTGCCAGACGGGCAGGAACTCCATATCGATGACCGGCATCAGGGGATGGATGATGGAGCGCCCCATGCAACAGGCAGCATGGGGAAAGCTGGCGGAACGGGTGCGACCTCTATAGATATTCCCAACGCCGATGGCAGCATCACCCATGTAGAGCCGGACGGCACGGTGCGGACGGAAAAGCTGGTCTCGCGGCCAAGGTCTCGCGCTGGTGCGGGGCGTGGCGGCTGACGGCACGGTGGATGGCATTGCAGGGGGCTGGGCATGGTAGACGTTAAAGGGAGTGCAAAAACCGGCATGACAGTTACGGTTTTGTATTTTGCCGCCTTGCGTGAGCGGATCGGGCGCGAGACGCAGGAACTGGCCATTCCGCCCGAAGGTCTGGTGGTATCGGCCCTGCTGGCGCGGCTGGGTGCAGCGGATGCGCGGGCTGCTTCGGCACTGGCGGAGGAGCCCCGGCTGCGTGTGGCGGTCAACCACGCTTTGTGTGCAATGGATGATCTGGTGCGCCCGGGTGATGAAGTTGCGGTTTTCCCGCCCATGACTGGTGGCTGAACCGATGCCAAAGGCTCAGGCGGTACATGTGGCGGTGCAGGAAGCACCGTTTGATGTGGCAGTGGAAATGGCGCGCCTGTCCGCCCTGTCCATGCAGGCTGGTGGGGTCAGCCTGTTTATCGGGCAGGTGCGTGGTGGCGATGGGCTGATCAGCCTTACGCTGGAACATTATCCGGGCATGACGGAAAAAGTCATGCAGGCTCTGGCGGACGAGGCCATGGAGCGTTTTGACCTGCTGGGCTGCACACTGATCCATCGTGTCGGGCGGCTGGAGGTAGGCCAGCAGGTCGTGTTTGTGGGGGCCTGTGCGGCCCATCGCGGCACAGCCCTGTCGGCCACCAGTTTCCTGATAGACCGGCTGAAGACAGGGGCCCCCTTCTGGAAGAAGGAAGAATACGCGGGCGGCAGCACGACATGGGTGCAGGCCCGCGCGGAAGATGACGCCGCTGCCAGTGCTTGGGATTCCCCCTGAAGCACTGCGGGGCCGGGAAGGGTTTTTAGCTCGCCAGCACCGTGCGGATTGTGCGTGTAAGGTGCCGCAGTTCGTCTTCACTAATGGTGAAGGCGGGGGTGAGATAGACGATATTGCGGAACGGACGCACCCATGCTCCATGGGTGATAAAGGTCTGGCGCAGGCTGTCAGGGTTGGCAATGCGCTCCAGTTCCACCACGCCAATGGCTCCGAGTGTGCGGACATCGCGCACGCCGGGCAGGTGGCGACAGGCTTCCAGTTCTTCGGTCAGAATGGCATTGATGGCCGCAACCTGCTCAAGCCGGGGCTCGCTCTCGAACAGGTCGAGCGAGGCATTGGCGCAGGCGCAGGCCAGTGGGTTGGCCATAAAGGTCGGGCCGTGCATGAGCGCGTGTTCGGGGTTGTCTGACAGGAAAGCCTCGAACACATGACGCCGCGCAATGGTGGCGGCTAGTGCCATGGTGCCGCCTGTCAGCGCTTTTGAAAGCGTGATGATGTCAGGCACAATCCCCGCCTGCTGGCAGGCGAACAGGCTGCCGGTGCGGCCGAATCCGGTAAAAATTTCATCAAGGATCAGCAGGACATCGTAGCGGTCGGCTGCTGCACGCAGGGTCTGCAAGACATGCGAGGGGTGGAACAGCATGCCCCCAGCACCCTGGACCAGAGGCTCGACGATAATGGCTGCGAGTTCATGGGCATGCTGTTCCAGCAGGCTGTAAAAACGTGCAGTGCTGGCTTCATCCACCGGCAGGGGGGCGATGACATGCTGCGCCAGTGCCGCGCCATAGAGGTGGTGCATGCCTTCCTCGGGGTCGCAGATTGCCATGGTGGCCAGCGTGTCCCCATGGTAGCCGCCCTGAAACGCCAGCATTTTCGTGCGGGTCTGCTCGCCCCGGTTCAGCCTGTACTGGATGGCCATTTTCATGGCCACCTCAACCGCTACCGAGCCGGAATCGGTAAAGAAAACCCGTTCGAGGTCACCCGGCAGCAGGGCGCATAGGCGGCTGGCGAGGCGTAGGGCGGGTTCATGCGCCATGCCGCCGAACATGACATGGGGCATGCGCGCCAGTTGTTCGGCGGCTGCGGCATGAATATGCGGGTGGTTGTAGCCGTGGCATGCTGTCCACCAAGCGGCCACGCCATCGACCAGCGTGCGGCCATCCGCCAGCGTTATGCGGCTACCTTGTGTTGCAACGCAGGGCAGGGGCGGCGGGGCGGTCTGCATCTGGCTGTAGGGTAGCCAGATATGGGGCAGGCCCTGCTCGTACCATGCGGGGGCCGGTGTCAGGGGGGCATGGGCCGCGTGAGTGTTGGAAGAAGCGGTATTCATGCGCGTGTCCTAGCTGGAAGATTGACCGAAGGCGCGCGCTCCGGCACCAAGTCGTGTCATGATGCGGTTTGATGATCTGTTTCTTAAAGGGCTGGATACTCTCGCCGGGCAGGGCCGTCTACGGTCGTGCCGGGACTGGCGTGCCGAGGGTGGTGCGTTCCTGCGGCAGGGTGCCGAGGGTGCGAGCGTGGTGGATTTTTCCTCCAACGACTATCTGGGCCTGCGCACGCACCCTCTGCTGGCTGAACGCGGGGCGGAGTGGGGGCGGCTTTTTGGTAGCGGCAGTGGGGCATCGCGGCTGGTTACAGGCTCCATGCCTGCCACCCGTGGGCTGGAAAACAGGCTGGCAGCGCTCAAGGGCATGCAGGCTGCACGGATTTTTTCTTCCGGCTGGCAGGCTAACGCATCCATAGTGCCTGCTCTTGCCAGCCTGTCGCGGCAGGTGACGGGGGCTCCGGCCACGGTTCTGGCAGACAGGCTCATGCATGCCAGCCTGTATCAGGGCTGTGCGGCTGCGGGTATCAGGCCGGTCAGGTTCCGTCATAACGATATGGAGCACCTGCGCGCCGTGCTGGAACAGGCCGCAGGGCCGGGTCTGCGGCTGATCCTGACGGAAAGCGTGTTCAGCATGGATGGCGACCGTGCCGATCTGGAAACGCTGCATGCCCTTGCCCGCCAGTATAATGCGTTTTTGTGTGTGGATGAGGCGCATGCCACGGGTATTCTGGGGGCACAGGGCAAGGGGCTTGTGGCCGGGCGGGCAGATCTGGTCGTGGGCACTTTCAGCAAGGGGCTGGGCAGTATGGGGGCGTTTGTAGCGGCCTCGGATGCTGTGTGCCGCTGGCTGGAAAACGCGGCCTCGGGGTTTGTGTTTTCCACTGCACCGTCACCTCTGGTGCTGGGGGCGGTGGACGCGGCGCTGGACCTGCTGCCGGGCATGGACCACTCCCGTGCTCATGTGGCTGAACTGGCAGACCTGTTTCGCCAGCGTATGACCGAACAGGGGCTGGATGTCGGCCCGTCATCCACGCAGATCGTGCCGGTTATTGTCGGGCGCGAACAGGATGCCCTGGCGCTTGCCCGTGCGGTCGAACAGGCTGGTTTTCTGGCCGTAGCCATTCGCCCGCCCACGGTGCCGCCGGGTGCCTGTCGCCTGCGTGTGGTGCTGCATGCACACCACACCCATGAGCAGGTGGAAGCGCTGGCTACAGCCATTATACAGGCCAGCCGGAGCCTGCCTCATGACTGACCCCCGTGTGGTGCTGGTTCATGGCTGGGGTTTTGGACCTGCGTTCTGGGCCCCGCTGCGCGAAAGGTTGGGCTGGTCTGATGTTACCGTGGCCGATTTAGGCTTTTTCGGCGGCGGGCAGGGGGTGGACCCGACATCGCTGGCGGCGTTCTGTCAGGCGGGTGGCCCTGTGCTGGCCGTAGGACATTCACTGGGCTTTTTGTGGCTGGCCAGTCAGGTGAGCTTACCGGAAGGCAGTTTTCTGGCAGGGATCAATGCTTTTGGCTGCTTTGCAGCACGGCCAGATTTTTCCGCCGGTGTAGCGCCGCGCGTGCTGGGGCGTATGGTACAGGGACTGGACAGGACTCCCCTGACCGTTGTGAACGATTTTCGCGCGCGTTGTGGCGCTGCGCCTCTAGCCGAGGAAATGGCGCTGGATGTGCCTGCTCTCACCGCAGGGCTGGCCCTTTTGCGCGAGGGCGATGCCCGCACCTCGCTGGCAGGTATGCAGGGGCGTGTGGCCGTGCTGGCCGGGCAGGAAGACCCGATCGTGCCTCAGGCCATGACCGTGGCGTCCCTGCCAGGAACGCTTGATCCCCTCTGGGCAAAAGGGGGGCACCTGCTGCCACAGACCGACCCGGACACCTGCGCTGCTTTTGTGGAGCGGTGCCGCCAGACAATGCGGGAGATGCCGTTATGACCGGTTCCTTGACAGGAGAAACACCGCAGCCCGTTACGCTACGGCAGGCGCATATCCGCGACCGTTTTGATGGCGCGCAGGGCTATGACGAGGCTGCAACACTCCAGCGGGTGGCGGCGCGCACTCTGGCGGGCGATCTGGCGCACACTATGGCCGAGCGGGCGCATACACCTTTGCGCGTGCTGGAAATTGGCTGTGGCACTGGCTTTTTGAGTGCGCAGCTATGTGCCCTGTGGCCGCAGGCCCATATTCTGGCGACGGATTACGCCCCACAGATGCTTGAGCGTGTCACTGCCCGGCTGGGTACGCGGGTGGATGTCCGGTTGATGGACGCCGCTATGCCGGATATCGGCGGCCCGTTTGATGTCATTTGCGGCAATCTGGTGCTGCAATGGCTGGATAACCCAGCTGAAGCCCTGAACCGGCTGGCGGGCCTGCTGGCACCCGGTGGCGTGCTGGCGGTTTCGACCCTGCGCGCGGGCACGTTTGCCGAGTGGCAGACAGCGTGTGAGCAGGAAGGGCAGAGGCCCGCAACGCCTGCTTACCCGGATATGGCGGCATTGGCCCTTTGGGTGCCGTATCCTTGTCAGGGCGTATGGCGGGCTGAGCGCTGTGTGCAGGCCTTTGGCACGGGGCTGGATTTTGTCCGGCATCTGAAGGCAACCGGAGCCAATACGCCGCGGGCAGATGCCTCAGGCATGAGTGCCGGGGCGCTGAGGCGTGTGGCCACCCGTTTTGAGGAAAGCGGCGCTGCCGTAACGTGGGAACTGGCATATGGGTGTTTCCGACGCCCGGCGCGTGCGGGTGTGTTCGTAACCGGAACCGATACCGGTGTGGGCAAAACGCTGGTTTCGGCCTGTCTGGTGCGGCGCTGGCAGGCGCTATACTGGAAGCCCCTGCAAAGCGGGCTTGCGGATGAGGAAGGCGATACCCCGACTGTTTCCAGACTGGCAGGGGGAGAGTCCATGCAGGGGCAGGGCGTGCGGTGTTTCCCACCCGCCGGGGCCTATCAGGCCTCGCTATCTCCCGAAGCAGCCGCGCGTGCGGAAGGTGTGACGATCGACCCCGCCCTGCTGGCCCTGCCTATGGAGGCGCCGCAGCAACCGCTTGTGGTGGAAGGGGCTGGCGGTTTGATGGTGCCAGTGACGGACGAGATCATGATGGTCGATCTGGCGCAGCGTTGGGGGCTGCCTGTTGTGCTGGTGGCACGCAGTGGGCTGGGCACGCTCAATCATACGCTGCTCAGCCTTGAGGCCCTGCGTGCCCGAGGTATTGCCGTGGCAGGTGTGGTGCTGAATGGCCCGCCCAACCCGGAAAACAGCCGTACGATTGCCGATAAGGGTAAGGTGCGGATTCTGGCCGAAATCCCGCATGAAGCCGAGCTAGATGCTCCGACCGTGGAGAGGCTGGCAGCCCTGCTTCCGCCATGGTCAGAGATTGCTGGCGCGTAAGGCGCTGCTTCCCCCGTAAGGGGAGCCGCCAGAGGGGCTGGCGGCTGAACCTGTGTATGAAGGCGGTTAGTACTGCCGCAGCAGGCCGCTGAGCTGGCCTTGGATGCGGAGCCGGTCGGCGGGAACAATCCGTGTTTCGTAGCGTGCATTTGCGGGTTCAAGCGCAATCATGCCGCCTTTGCGGCGCAGGCGCTTGAGCGTGACTTCGCTTTCATCAATCAGGGCCACGATAATCTGCCCGTTTTCGGCCTGATCGGTCTTGCGGATGATCACCTGATCTCCATCCATGATACCGGCTTCGATCATGGAATCGCCAGCGACTTCCAGCGCGTAATATTCGCCGTTGCCCAGCATGGCCGCAGGCACGCTCAGGCTGGCCCCTGCGGAGGCCACGGCCTCAATCGGCAGGCCGGCGGCAATACGGCCGTAGAGCGGCACCTTGATGGTTTCCTGCTCGTTTTCCTGTGCGGGGCGGTTAAAGCGCGCACGAATTACGTTAGCGGGCAGTTCTGCCTCGGCTCCCGGCAACTGAATGACCTCGAGCGCACGAGCACGGTGATGGTGGCGGCGCAGAAAACCGCGCTCTTCCAGCCCCGAAATCAGGCGGTGAATACCTGATTTGGAGCGCAGGCCCATGGCTTCGCGCATTTCGTCAAAGGAAGGGGAAAAGCCCGTTTGCCTGAGGTGCGAATCAATGAACAGAAGAAGTTTGTGCTGTTTGCGTGTCAGCATTTCGCACCCCGGAAAGCAAGTGAAAAAATCGGGAAAGCCCGCTTTTTGTTCTATGTAAGTTCTCGTTTTCTGTCAATTGCTTCCCGGTGGTTCCGCTCAATTTCTTTGCGGTGATTGCGGCTTTGGGCGGGTCATGAAAGACGCACGATCTGGCATGGGCTCCCTGCCGCCGCCGCCGGGGCATGGGGGGCGCGGATGATAAGGGCCTGGCTCTGCGCCAGAATGTGAAGCTGTGCGGAGTCCTGACTGGCGAAAGGCGTGACAACGGGCAGGCTGTCGGGTGCTGGAGCGTTGGACAATGTGGCACGCAGGAAATCCTGCCGCTGGTCGTTCGGGCCGACATCCACACCCAGTATGGCCGGTTCGGTGGGGAGCGTGTCAGCAACAGCCATGCCCATCATGCGCTGGATGGCGGGGGCCACAAACACCGTGGAACAGACCAGCGCTGCCACCGGGTTGCCCGGCAGGCCGATGATGGGGGTAGAGCCGATATGCCCCGAAAGCAGGGGCTTGCCGGGTCGCATGGCGATTTTCCAGAAATCGAGCGTGAGGCCGATATCGGTCAGCGACTGGCGGACAAGGTCATAGGCCCCGACACTGGCACCACCTATCGTCACCAGCATGTCGCTCTGGCGCGCTTGGGCAAAGGCTTCGGTCAGGGAGCGTGTGGTGTCCCGTGCGGAGGGGAGCATGAGCACCTCGGCTCCGGCCTGTTGCAGGCAGGCCGTCACCATGAACAGTGCGGAATTGAAAATACCATCCTCACGAACGGGGTCGCCGGGCAGGGCAATTTCATCTCCCGTGCTCAGAACGCTTACGCGCGGTTTGCGGGTGACGGTCAGCCACGCATGCCCACTCGCCGCCGCAAGGCCGATTTCCTTGGGGCCGAGTCTGGTGCCCGCTTGCAGCAGGCATGTGCCCTGAGCGAAATCCTGCCCCTGCATGCGAATAAACCGGCCTGCGGCAGAGGCGTGTGTGAGGGTGATCCGGTCTCCCTCGCGCTGCGTGTTTTCCTGAATGATAACCGTATCGGCTCCGGCGGGGATCTGGCTGCCGGTGAAAAGCCGCACGCACTCGCCCGGCTGGATGACATGCGCCGTGGGGTGGCCTGCAGGGGCTTCGGCTATAACATGGAGTACAGCGCCTTCTGTGGCGTCCTGTGCGCGGGCGGCATAGCCATCCATGGCGGAAACCGACACAGGCGGATTGGCCCGGCGGGCGTGCACATCAAGGCCGAGAACACGCCCAAGCGCGCTGCCGAGTGGCACGGTTTCCTGCCCGCAGGCGACAATGCCCGACAGGATCCGTGCGCGCGCTGTGGCCACATCAAGCATAAATTATTCTCCTTTTGCTGCCCGAGGTACTGTTTTGGTGCAAGAAAGCTTGACCTTTTTCTTTTGTATGGCATTTTGCGGCCACTTGAACATCGCCGGAGCCGCATGTCCGGTTCCGTAAACACGCTCTGCCGAGGAAATCATGGCCAAGACCAATGTCATCAAGATCCGTCTCGTTTCGACGGCCGACACGGGTTACTTCTACGTGACCAAAAAGAATGCCCGCGCTCACACGGGCAAGATGGAACTCAAGAAGTACGATCCCGTCGCGCGCAAGCACGTCGTTTTCCGCGAAGCCAAGATTAAATAAATCTAGCGGAACGGGGCGGGCGGCATAGCCGCCTGTTACGGTGGGCTTTGTTCCACACAACGAAAAACGGCGCCTCAGGGCGCCGTTTTTCGTTCTAGGCCAGACAAGCCGCGCGTGATCAGAATAAAGGGTCATGCCGGTCATAGGGAATGACGATATCGTTCTTGTCGGCCATGTTCATCATGGCGCGGGCGCGTTCATCCAGAATATCGGTATCGAGAGACTGTTCTTTCAGGCCGTTGACGCGCCGCCGCCATGCGGCCTGTTCGGTCAGGGCGTCCTGCTGTGCCTGCTGTGCCTGTGCCAGCAGGCCAAGCTGCTGCTGATATGCCTGCATGCCATGGTCGCCCTGCGTGGCGTTCCAGCCGAAATACACCGTAATTCCGAGGAATACGGTGGGCGGTACGACAGCGCGAACAACACGGCGAATAAAGCGGCCTATCTGCACGTTTTCCAGTCCTGCTTGTAAAATGTGCGAAGTACAGCACCTTTACAGTACTAAACCACATATGCAGGCCGGTAAAGGGAATTGCAGCGCGCCGGATTGCCGGGGCTGGAGCCGGGTGCGGGGCCCCCCCCCCGGGGGGGCCCCCCGGGGGGGGGGGGGGGGGGGTTTTTTTTTTGAATCGCAGCCCAACCGCGGCCGGGGGGCGCGTGGGAGCGCGAGGGGGCGGGGAGGGGGTGTTTGTGGGGGGGG
>NZ_JBDNWF010000001.1:30503-179007 GCF_047721125.1 Acetobacter papayae
TCGCGGGGGGGGCCCGGGGGGGGCGCCCCCCCAGGGGGGGGGCCCCCCAGGGCCGTTTTTCAGGCGTTTTTCAGAATGGAATAGCCTGCATACTCGGCAGCGGTGGCCAGTTCCTGCTCAATGCGGATGAGCTGGTTGTATTTGGCCGTTCTGTCGGAGCGTGAGAGCGAGCCGGTTTTGATCTGCCCGCAATTGGTGGCCACGGCCAGATCGGCAATGGTGGAATCTTCCGTCTCGCCCGAACGGTGGCTCATCACCGCCGTGTAACCGGCCCGATGCGCCATATCGACCGCACGCAGGGTTTCTGTCAGCGTGCCAATCTGGTTGACCTTCACCAGCAGCGAGTTGGCCACGCCAGCGCGGATGCCGCGCTGCAGGCGCTCGGGGTTGGTTACGAACAGATCATCCCCTACGAGTTGCACCTTTTGGCCCAGTGTCTGGGTCAGCAGCGCCCAGCCTTCCCAGTCGTCCTCGGCCATGCCGTCTTCGATGGAAACAATGGGGTAACGCCCGACCAGATCAGCCAGATAAGCGGCCATGCCGGCGGAATCCAGGCTCTTGCCTTCGCCCGAGATCACATACTGGCCGTTTTTGTAAAATTCGGTGCTGGCGCAGTCGAGTGCGAAGGTTACGTCCTGACCGGGGCGGTAGCCTGCGGCTTCCACGGCGCGGGTAATGAAACCAAGCGCTTCATCAGCCGATTTCAGGGCCGGGGCAAAGCCGCCTTCATCACCCACATTGGTGTTGTGCCCGGCAGCGCTCAGGGCTTTCTTGAGCTGCAGGAAAATTTCCGAACCCCAGCGGATGGCATCGGCCACGGTGGGCGCACCCACGGGCTGGATCATGAATTCCTGAATGTCGATGGGGTTATCGGCATGCTGGCCACCGTTGACGATGTTCATCATCGGCACGGGCAGGATATGGGCGAACGCGCCACCAACATAACGGTAGAGCGGAATTTCAAGCTCGGCGGCCGTTGCCTTGGCAATGGCAAGGGAAACGCCCAGAATGGCGTTGGCACCCAGACGGCTCTTGTTGGGCGTGCCATCGAGGTCGATCATGGCGTTGTCGATATCGATCTGGTCCGAGGATTCTGCGCCCTGAAGGGTCGGCAGGATTTCGGTTTCGATGTTTTCGAGCGCCTTGAGCACACCCTTGCCACCGTAGCGGCGGGCATCGCCATCGCGCAGCTCTACGGCTTCATGCGCACCGGTTGATGCGCCGGAGGGAACTGCTGCCCGGCCTTTCGCGCCGGAGGCCAGCTCCACGTCAACTTCAACGGTGGGGTTGCCGCGGCTGTCCAGTATTTCACGTGCGACGATGTCGACAATGGCACTCATGGTCTTTCCGTTCCTGAATGATGTATGCGTCCAAACCCGGCCCTGTGCCTTGCGGCTTTTGCGGGCCGACAGGCTCAGGGCATGGCCGGAGCGCGCCTCCGTGCGGTTGCTACAGGCCGTGTCTTGGGCTTTCCTGTCAACACTGCGAATTGTGAAAACCTGATAGCAAGAGGACGTGGTTCCCATCAATGAGGAAACTTCCCTATCTGGCGGTCGTGCTGATGCTTGCGGGCCTGCTGCCTTTTATTCTGTGTACCTGCGGGATTGTGTTTTACGATTCTGCCGTGCCGGTGCCTCGGCTGCTGATGGGGCTGGTGCTGTACGGCGCGTTGTCGCTGTCGTTTTTCGGGGCTGTTCACTGGGGCTGGGCGCTTGAGGCCGAGCGCGTGATCCTGACGGTTGATGCCGAGCGTGTGGACAGGCTGCGCCTGCTGCTGGGTGTGCTGCCCGTGCTGGCGGGGTGGGTGGCCGCGTTTACGGCGGTTGTGTCCTCTCCTCTGAGTGGGGTGGTTCTGCTGGCGGTGGCGTTTGCGCTGGTGGCCCTGTGCGAGCGCACGGCATGGCGGCGTGGCTGGCTGCCGCCGGGCTATATGGGAGTTCGCTGGATTGTGACCGCCGTGACGGAGTGCTGCCTGCTCACGGTTCTGCTGATGCGGGGGCTCTGACCTGCCCGCGGGCAGGGTGGCATGTGAGAGCCAAGGTGTTATGACAGGCTTTGAACACGCCGTGGCATGGGCCTGTATCGCAGGTGGTAAAATAGTCGGACGGCGGAAACTGATGGAGCATGCAAGGCATGAACAGTAAACCGCGCATTCTGGTAAAAGGGGCGGGGGTCGCCGGTATGACGGCCTGTGTCGCGCTGGCGGAACGGGGTGGAGAGGTTACGCTCTACGATCAGGCGGGCCGGGTAGGGGCCGGGGCCTCATGGTTCGCGGGCGGTATGCTGGCTCCATGGTGCGAGGCGGAATCGGCCCCGGAAGAAGTCACGGCCCAGTCCATCGGGGCGGTGGACTGGTGGGCACGCCACGTGCCGCAGGTGACACGGCAGGGCAGTCTGGTGCTCGCTCCCGCGCGTGATGTGGGAGAAATCGCCCGCTTTGCCCGCCGCACTTCGGAATATACGCAGGTTAATGGCGCGGATATTGCAGCGCTGGAGCCTGATCTGGACGGGCGATTCCAAAAAGGACTGTTTTTCGGGCAGGAAGGTCATGTGGACCCACGCGTAGCCCTGCATGCCCTGTTTGACCGTCTGCTGGCTTTGGGGGGGCACGCCCTGCTGGCCGGTGCGCCAGCGCCGGATGAGGCAGCTTTCGACTGGGTGGTGGACTGCACCGGGCTGGTCGCGCGCGACAGGCTGGACACGCTGCGCGGCGTGCGGGGCGAAATGCTGCTGCTACGCTGCCGTGATGTAACCCTGCACCGGCCTGTGCGGATGCTGCACCCGCGTATTCCGGTCTATATCGTGCCAAGGGCTGACCATCTCTTCATGGTCGGAGCGACCATGGTGGAAAGTGAAGACACTGGTGGCATGACCGTGCGTTCCATGCTGGAACTGCTGAACGCGGCCTATACCCTGCATCCCGGTTTTGCCGAGGCGGAAATTCTCGAGACAGGCATCGGGCTCCGACCTTCGTACCCCGATAATATGCCCCGCGTGACGCAGGATGGAAAATATTTGTTTATCAATGGTATGTACCGCCATGGCTTTCTGCTGTCCCCCGCACGGGCGGAAGAAGCAGCGGACAGGATTTTCGGCCACGCAGCGGCCTGAAAGCCCTGAGCGGGGCCGCAGGTTGCCCCGCGCGGGCTGCGGTGGATCGATGTTTTTAAGGAAAATGATCCGATGCTGATCATGGTGAACGACGAGACGCATGATGTTGCTGCCACGACGCTGGCGGAACTGCTTGAAGAGCTTGGCTACCGTGGCGCGCGCATTGCCACGGCGCTGAACGGGCATTTCGTGCCAGCGTTGCAGCGTGCGGCAACACCGCTCGCGGACGGGATGCGGGTTGAAGTGGTTGCCCCCATGCAGGGCGGATAAGGTGGCGTGCGAAAGGCTGACATGACGGATCGGATACAAGACAACCGCGAGGATAACCGCATGGATGTTCTGTTTTACGGGCAGGCGCTGTCTTTCCCCCTGATGCTGGGAACAGCCCAGTATCCTTCGCCCGACATCCTGCGCGATGCCGTGCTGGCGGCGCGGCCGGGCGTTGTTACGGTTTCGCTCCGGCGCGAGGCTGCACGCGAAAAGACGGGGCAGGCGTTCTGGTCGCTCATTCAGGAACTGGGCGTGCCGGTCCTGCCCAATACGGCGGGCTGCCATACGGTCAAGGAGGCGGTAACAACCGCCCATATGGCGCGTGAGGTCTTTGGTACGGATTGGGTCAAGCTTGAAGTCATTGGCGAGCAGGACACGCTCCAGCCGGATGTGTTCGGGCTGGTGGAAGCCGCGCGTATCCTGTCCGAAGAAGGCTTCAAGGTGTTTCCTTATACGACCGAGGATCTGGTAGTGGCGGAGCGGTTGCTGGCCTGCGGGTGTGAGGTGCTCATGCCTTGGGGGGCTCCTATCGGTTCAGGGCGGGGGCTGAACAATGTGTTCGGCCTGCGTGCGCTGCGGGCGCATTTTCCCGGCGTGCCGCTGGTGGTCGATGCGGGGCTGGGGGTTCCCTCCCATGCAGCACAGGCGCTGGAACTCGGATATGATGCAGTGCTGATCAACACCGCCGTGGCGCGTGCGGGCGACCCCGCGCAGATGGCACGCGCGTTCAGGCTGGCGGTGGAATCTGGCCAGCTTGGCCGCGCGGCAGACCCTATGGAGGAGCGGGACATGGCGGCTCCTTCCACCCCCGTCGCGGGAAAGGCATTTCTGGGATGAAAACTCTACCGCAACCAATCTACCCCGTTGTCGATTCCGCGCAGTGGGTCAAGCGGCTGGGGCAGGCAGGCGCGCGCTTTATCCAGCTTCGCGTCAAGGACCGGCCCGAGGCCGAACTGCTGGCTGAAATCCGCTCCGCTCGCGCCATTGCCGAGGATCTGGGCGTATGCCTTGTGCTCAATGATTACTGGCAGATCGCGCTGGATGAGGGCATTTCCTACATCCATCTGGGGCAGGAAGATCTGGATACGGCGGATTTCGCGGCTATCCAGCGGGGGGGGCTGAAGCTTGGCGTCAGCACCCATTGCCCGGAGGAACTCGACCGCGCCCTGTCTTTTGCCCCGGATTACGTGGCGCTAGGGCCAATCTGGGAAACAAAGCTGAAGAAAATGGCTTTCGGCCCGCAGGGTACGGACAGGCTGACAGTCTGGAAAAAACAGGTGGGTGAGACGCCAGTCGTGGCCATTGGCGGCATTACGCTGGAGCGCGTCAGGCCTTGCCTAGATGCCGGGGCGGATTGTGTTTCTGCCGTGTCGGCCTTTACCGGTCATGCCGATCCCGAAGGGCAGGTCAGGGCTTGGCTGGCGGCGGCAGGCTGCTAACGCGCCGCATATCATTGAGGCTGGCAGGCCAGAACCCCTGACGGCTAGCCCCTGAAAATACGTGCCGCGTCTGCCTTGCCGAACAGGTGCAGCACGGCGCGCGCGGCCTCGCTCAGATGCTGTGCCAGAGGTATGGGCTGCTGGCCCACGGGTGGGGCTATGCTGTCTTCTGGCAGAATGGTCAGCGCCTCGCGCCGGGCGGTTTCCAGCAGGCTGTCCACCAGCGTATCGGACGCAATGCGGTATTCCGGCAGGCCGGACTGGCGGCGGCCCGTAGCCTCGCCCCCGCCCCGCAGGCGAAAATCCTCATCCGCTATCAGAAAACCGTCTTCCGTCTCGCGCAGGCAGCCCAGTCGGCGGCGGGCAGTGTGGCCGGGGTCGTCGTCATGCAGCATCAGGCAGTAGGAGGCCGCACTCCCGCGCCCTACGCGGCCTCGTAGCTGGTGCAACTGTGCCAACCCGAAGCGTTCGGCATGTTCTATCACCATAATGCTGGCTCCCGGCACATCCACCCCCACTTCAATAACCGTGGTGGCAACCAGAAGCTGCGTATGGCCTGCGGCAAATTCGGCCAGTGCCTCTTCACGCACGGCGCTGTCCTGCTGGCCGTGTGCCAGCCCGATAACCGGAGCCTTGCCCCCACCGCGCGGGTTTTTACCAAAATACGAAACCAGTGTGGCGTGGCGGGCCTCGGCCGCGGCAATGTCCAGTGCCTCGCTTTCCGAAACAAGGGGGCAGACCCAGAACACCTGCGCTCCATCGCGCAGGGCGCGTCCTATGCCTGCCAGTAAGTCATCCATGGCGCCAAGGCTGTGCAGCGATGTGCGGATTGGTTTGCGCCCGGCGGGTTTTCCCTCCAGACGGCTGATTCGCATATCACCAAAGCGGGTGAGCAGCAGCGTGCGCGGAATGGGGGTGGCGGTCATGGTTAGCATGTCCGCATTATGGCCCTTGTCCGCCAGCGCCAGACGCTGCTCCACGCCAAAACGGTGCTGCTCGTCGATCACGGCAAGGCCGAGGTCGGCAAAATGCACGTTTTCCTGCACCAGCGCATGGGTGCCCACCGCCAGCCGCGCCGTGCCGTCCGCCATGTCCGCCAATGCTTTCTTGCGTGCCTTGCCTTTGACTGAACTGCACAGGAACGCCACCGGCACGGGAGAAAGCCGGGCAAAGGTGGCGGCATGCTGGCGGGCCAGAATTTCCGTAGGGGCCATGATAGCGGCCTGCGCACCGGATTCGACCGCGCGGAGCATGGCCAGCAGCGCCACCAGCGTTTTGCCCGAGCCGACATCGCCCTGCACAAGCCGGTTCATGCGGGTGGGGGCTGTCATGTCGGTTTCGATCTCGCGCAGCACGTGGGTCTGGCCGGGGGTCAGTTCATGGCCGAATGTTGCAAGAGCCTGCTGTTGCAGGGGGCCGCTCTGGTGGATGGCGCTCGGGGTGGCGCCGGGCATGGAACGTCCGGGCCGGGCGCGGGCGGCGGCGTGGGCAAGGCGGATGGCGAGTTGGTCGGCCAGCAGTTCGTCACAGGCAAGGCGGGCCTGCGCGCGGGCCTGCGCCTTGCGCCAACCTTCACCCGTTTCGCTGCCGGCTATGCTGTCGGGGCGGTGCATCCATGTCAGGGCCGTAGCGAAATCGGGCCAGTCATGGTGGGTGAGCGTTGTGGGGGCGTGCCATTCCGGCAGAGGGGGCGTGGGTAGGCGAGCAAGGGCAGCGGCCATGGCCTGCCGCACATGGCCCGCGAACAGCCCCGCCGTTAACGGCCAGACCGGGTCCAGAAACGGAATGCGGCCCAGTGCCGAGGCAGGCAGCAGGTAGTCCGGCGAGGTGATGACCATCCTGTCGTGAAAGCGCTCAGCCCGGCCCGATACGGCAACCTGTTCGCCGGATTTGATCTGCTTTGCCTGCCAGGGAGAGAAAAAGGACAGTTCAATCAGCCCGCCCTCATCTGTCAGGGTCACGCGCCAGGGCTGTCGGCTGCGCGGAGCCGGGGGGCGGATATCGCTTACAGTGCCGGTAACGGTTACGATCGTATCAGACTGGACATGCGCCAGCAGTGGGCGCAGCCTGCGATCGGTTACACTTTCAGGCAGGCGGAACAGCAGATCCGCCACCCTGTTGCCACCGGCTATGCGCGCCAGCAGGCGCGCGCGCGCGGTATTGACGCCCGGCAGGGTCTCAAGGGGCGCGAGCAGGGGGGCAAGAACGCTCGCCAGAGAGGATGTGATGGGCGAAGGACTGGACACCGGCGGTACATGCGCCTCTGTTTGACAGGCTGACAGACAAAAACAGCAAGGGTATAGGACAGTAGAGCCATGAGTGACAATTTGACAGATACAGTCGAAGCCGGAAGCACAGCCGAGCTGGACGCCCGACGTAGGCGGCTGAAGTTCCGCGCCAATCATCGCGGCACCTTTGAAACCGATATCCTGATCGGTGGTTTCGTGCAGGACGTGGCGGATACGCTGAATGCTGCCGAGCTGACGGATATGGAAGCCATTTTGGAAATGCCCGACCCCGATCTGACAGACTGGTTGTTTGGCCGCCTGCCATTGCCCGAGGAAAAAGCCACCCCCATGCTGCGCCGTATGGTGGATGCCTGCCGCGCCCGGTGCGGGCATTAAGGTTTCCATGGAGCGGCCACGGGACTATACCCGAAGCGAGCAGAGCAGAGAGACAGATACGGATAGCGCATGACGGTACAGACAGGCAGCCCGCACACGATCGCCACTATCTGGGGGGTGCCCGAAGGATATGATGCATTGCTGCTGGCCCGCCGCGCGCGTGAGCATGCGGGGCCGGTGCTGCATATTGCCCGGAGCGATGCCAGCATGGCGCGGCTGGCCGACATGCTGGGCTTTGTCGCCACGGATATCGAGGTGCTGCGTTTCCCCGCATGGGACTGCCTGCCCTATGACCGGGTTTCTCCCAACCCTGCGATTGTGGCCGAGCGTGTCGCGACTCTCTCCCGCCTGCTGGAGCCCGCCCGTGGGCCGCGTCTGGTGCTGACAACCGTCAATGCCGCTGTGCAGCGCGTAGCACCGCGCAAGACATTTGAGGGTCAGTCCCTCAGTATTCGTGAGGGCGAGAGCCTCGATCAGACATTCCTGATCGATCTGCTGATCGCCAATGGCTACACCCGTACGGATACGGTGATGGAAGCGGGCGAGTTCTCTACTCGCGGCGGTATTTTTGACCTGTATCCGGCAGGGGCTGCCGAACCGCTCCGGCTCGACCTGTTTGGTGACGAGGTGGAGAACATCCGTGCCTTCGATCCCGGCACCCAGCGCTCGACCGACCGGCGTGAAGGGCTGGTGCTGTGCCCGGTATCGGAATTTTCGCTCGATGCGGAAAAAATCTCGCGGTTCAGAACCGGCTGGCGTGATGCCTTTGGCCCCGGCGCTGCGGCGGACCCGATTTACGAACATGTTTCGGATGGCAGGCGCTATCCGGGGCTTGAGCACTGGCTGCCCCTTTTTCACGATCATCTGGAAACCTTGTTCGACTACTTGCCGGGTGTTGCGGTCTCGCTCGAACAGCAGGTGGATGAAGGCCTGAGCGCCAGGCTGGACATGATAGAGGATCACTATCAGGCCCGCAGGCAACCGGCCCGCGAGGGCGAAACCCCATACCGTCCGCTCTTGCCGCACTTGCTCTATCTCGACCGCAAGGGGTGGGATGCCGCCATTGCGCGTCTGCCCGTAGTGGCGTTTAGCCCCTATGCCCAGCCTGAAGGGGCTGTGGGGGTGGATGTGGGCGGACGTTTTGGCAAGATGTACGCCAAGATCGTGCCCGGCGCACAGCGCGAACAGGTCTTTACCCTGCTGGGAGAGGCCGCGCGTGAGTGGGCGCAGGTGGGGCGGCGCACTTTTGTGGCCGCATGGACACGCGGCTCACGCGAGCGCATTGCCGTTCTGCTGCGTGAACACGGACTGGCCACGGAAACCTTCGAGAGCTGGGAGCAGGCCCGCAAGGCCAAGCCCGGCCCGGTGGGGCTTGTGGCATTTGAGCTGGAACGTGGCTTTGTGGGCGATGATCTGGCGTTTGTGTCCGAGCAGGACCTGCTGGGTGAGCGCATAGGGCGGCCACCGCGCCGCCGCCGCCGGGCGGATGAACTGATTGCCGAAGCCAGCGAGCTTTCCGCCGGTGATCTGGTGGTGCATCAGGATTACGGCATAGGCCGGTATGACGGGCTTGAAACGGTCAGCGTTGGCGTGGCCCCGCATGACTGCCTGCGCTTGCTGTATGATGGCGGGGAAAAGCTGTACCTGCCGGTAGAAAACATCGAACTGCTCAGCCGCTTTGGCTCTGATCAGGCCGGGGTGGCGCTGGACAAGCTGGGCGGTGTCGCGTGGCAGAACCGCAAGGCGCAGATGAAGCGGCGCATCCGCGATATGGCGGGCGAGCTTATTCGCACTGCCGCTGCGCGTGCCCTGCTGGTGGCCCCGGAATTTGCCCCGCCCGAAGGTATGTGGGACGAATTCTGCGCGCGTTTCCCGTTTGTTGAAACCGATGACCAGTCCCGCGCCATTGCCGATGTGCTGGACGATATGGGGTCGGGCAGGCCTATGGACCGGCTGGTCTGTGGTGATGTCGGGTTCGGCAAGACCGAGGTTGCCCTGCGCGCGGCATTTGTCGCGGCCATGTCGGGCGGGCAGGTGGCGGTTGTCGTGCCCACAACGCTGCTGGCGCGCCAGCATTACCGCACTTTTGCTACCCGGTTTGAAGGCTTTCCCATCAAGGTGGCCCAGCTTTCACGCATGGTTACGGGCAAGGATGCAACGGAGGTGCGTAAAGGTCTGGCCGATGGCAGCATCAATGTCGTGATCGGCACCCATGCGCTGCTGGCCAAAACAGTTCAGTTCGCCTCGCTGGAACTGCTCATTATCGACGAAGAGCAGCATTTTGGCGTGGCGCACAAGGAAAAGCTCAAGGCCCTGCGCGAAGGCGTGCATGTGCTGACCCTCTCTGCCACACCGCTGCCGCGCACGCTCCAGCTTTCCCTTTCCGGCGTGCGCGAAATGAGCCTGATCGCCACCCCGCCCACCGACAGGCTGGCGGTGCGCACGTTTATCATGCCGTTTGACAGTGTGGTGATCCGCGAGGCCATCCAGCGTGAGCGCTTCAGGGGCGGGCAGATTTTCTGTGTTGCACCGCGTGTGGAAGACCTTGACCGTATGGCTGAACGGTTGGCCACTATTGTGCCCGATGCCCGTCTGGTGCAGGCCCATGGCCGCCTGACGCCCACCGAGCTTGAACGGGTCATGACCGAGTTTTCGGATGGCAAATACGACATTCTGCTCTCCACCAATATTGTGGAAAGCGGGCTGGACATGCCTGCGGTCAACACGCTGATCATTCACCGGGCAGACATGTTCGGGCTGGGGCAGCTCTACCAGTTGCGCGGGCGTGTGGGGCGCGGCAAGCAGCGCGGCTACGCCTATCTGACATGGCCGCAGACCCATGCGCTGGCGGAATCGGCGCAAAAGCGGCTTGAGGTCATGCAGACACTCGATACGCTGGGCGCAGGCTTTACACTCGCCTCGCACGATCTGGACCTGCGTGGTGCGGGTAATCTGCTGGGTGATCAGCAGTCCGGCCATGTGCGTGAGGTGGGGATAGAGCTATACCAGCAGATGCTGGAAGATGCCGTGGCCGACCTGCGTGCCGAGCAGGGCCGCCGCAAGCCCGAGGACCGCGAATGGACGCCCGGTATTGTCATGGGCCTGCCGGTGCTGATTCCCGACAGCTATGTGCCGGACCTGCCCGTGCGGCTTGGATTGTACCGCCGTATCAGTGGTCTTTCTTCCGATGCCGAGACGGAAGCGATGGAGGCCGAACTGATCGACCGTTTTGGTGCGTTGCCGGAGGAAGTCAAAAACCTACTGGATGTTGTTGATCTTAAAAGACTATGTAGGCAGTCCGGTGTGGAAAAAGTAGATGCAGGGCCAAAAGGTATGGTGCTTCAGTTCCGCAATAACAGCTTCCGCGATCCGGCGGGGCTGGTGCAGTGGATGGCAGGCTGGAAAGATGGCGTGATGCGCCTGCGCCCCGACCACAAGCTGGCTGTGGTGCGTGAACTCACCAACGTCCAGCGCGTGGGGCTGGCCCGTAAGGTGCTGGGTGCTCTTGCGAAAATACGCGAAAAGGCCCTTGCCTGAACAAATCGGCTCCTGCCTGTGCGGGAGCCGTAGGTTTTAAAGTGATCCCGCTCTGAGCATGAGCGGGGCTACAGGGCCGCTCGGGCTGGTTATTTAAGTGGTAGCGGAAAGCCGTTGACGGTCAGCACGCCGCTTTCCCATATTGTGTCCCATGTGTTGCGCTCCCCCTCGCGGTGGCTGACAAGCCGGGCGAGTGCGAGGCCCGCGGCCAGTTTTAACTGCTGCTCATCGCGCGCATGCTGAATGAGTTCTGGCAGATTGCTGATTTCCAGATGCCCCTGAGCCGAGGTCGTGTTGACGTTACCTGTCAGGGTGGCGCTGCCATGGCCCTCGAGGCGGATATCACCCTGTGTGGCGGTAAAGGCCGAAAGCGTGGTGTGTACGGCGGGCGATGCCGTACTGCGGCCCCCTATGGCATCCATAAGCCCGGCCAGTTCGCGGCTAGGCAGGGTAAAGCGGGCCTGAGCATCCGAGGGCAGAAGCCCCTGATTAGCTACGTTATGGTAGCTGATGCCCGACAGGGCCAGCGTGGCGCTGGCCAGTGGCGTGCCGCCCTGTATCTGAAAATGCAGGCCGCTGAGCATGACTTTGGCGGTGCGGTGCGTAACGCTGGCGCCCTGCCATGTCAGATCGAGCGCCTTGCCTGCCTGTAGCGTGGCTTCGGCTGTCTGCCCCTGTTGCGCCAGCCATGCCGAGCAGCCGGGTGTGTGGGTGTTGGTCATGGCGGCCAGCACGAGCAGCGAGGCCGCAGCCGCCAGATCATCCGTGGCGGCGGGGTCAGTCGGTTTGCCGTTCAGGGTCAGGTGCCGCGCGCTCAGGGTGCTCTGCCCGTCTGGCGTGTGCAGCTGCACCGAGTCATAGATCACGCCCTGTGGGGTGCCGTGCGTGGCCCCATGCGTGAGGGTTACGCATTCATGCGGAGGGGCCGCGTGGGCGATTTGTCCCGTTGTGGCGGCGCATACGCTCACGACACCGAGAAAAAGACGGGAAAAGAGGGGGGCGTGCTTCATTTCATGGCAAGGGTGCCGTAAGTGGAAACAGCAAGCAACCCTTGGGAATGAATGGGAGCAGAAGTGGTGCGTTTCTTGAAAAAAGATCCTTTTCTGGTCGGCTTGCTCTGCGCCATTTTTCTGGCGTCTGTGCTGCCTTGTCACGGAGCGGCGGTGCCGGTCTTTCACTGGCTGTCGGTGGGGCTGATCGCGCTCATGTTCTTTCTGCAAGGGGCGAGGCTTTCGCGTAAAGCAGTGGTGGATGGCATGGTGGCCTGGCGGCTGCATCTGCTGATCATGTGCTGCACCTTTGTTATCTTTCCCCTGCTGGGGTTGGCGGCGCATGCGCTGGTGCCGGGACTGCTACTGCCCGAGCTCTGGCTGGGTATCCTGTTCCTGTGCTGTCTGCCTTCCACGGTGCAGTCTTCCATTGCGTTTACGTCTATCGCAGGGGGGAATGTGCCTGCGGCTGTCTGCGCGGCCACGGCTTCCAACGTGTTTGGTATTTTCATCACGCCTGTTCTGGTCGGGCTGGTGCTGAGCCAGCATGGCCAGCTTTCGGGTAACCCGCTCGATATCGTTTTTCAGCTTCTTCTGCCCTTCATTGCCGGGCAGGTGCTTCAGCCCTGGCTGGGTAAGTGGGCGCACCGGCACAAGACACTGCTTTCCTTTTCAGACCGTGGCTCGATTCTGGTGGTGGTGTATGCGGCTTTCAGCGATGCGGTCATGCAGGGGCTCTGGCACCGGTTGCCGCTGGCGGATCTGGGGCTGGTGGCGCTGGCCGATACGGTGCTGCTCGCATTGGTTCTGCTGCTGACAACCGTGCTGAGCCGGGTGTTGGGGCTATCGCGGCAGGATGAGATAACGGTTATTTTCTGCGGTTCAAAAAAGACGCTGGCTTCTGGCGTGCCTATGGCCAACGTGCTGTTTCCCGCAGCATCGGTCGGGCTGATCGTGCTGCCGCTGATGCTGTATCATCAGATCCAGCTTTTTATATGTGCCGTGCTGGCGCGTAGGCTCTCGCAATCGAAAAATCGTGAAGAGGCCGGGGCCATTGGTCAGGATGCCTGAACGCGCAGGCTGAATACGGTCAGGAAAAACAATATGGCAGGTCTGGACCCCGCTCGGTGGGATGAAATGCGCGCTCTCGGCCACCGCATGCTCGATGAGATGTTCGATAACATCAGCTCCGTGGCGCAGGGGCCGGTGTGGCAGCCCCCGCCCGATGATGTGCGGCAGCATTTTGCGCAAGCACCGCTCCCGCGTGAAGGGCGAGCGCTGGAAGCGCTTTATGCGGAGTTTGCGCAGTCCGTGCGTCCCTACGCGGTTGGCAACCGGCACCCCCGTTTCATGGGCTGGGTGCATGGGGGCGGCACGGCGCAGGGTATGCTGGCAGAGATGCTGGCCGCTGGGTTGAATGCCAATTTAGGTGGGCGCAACCATGTTCCTGTCGATGTCGAGCGGATGGTCATACGCTGGGCGGCGGAACTGTTCGGTTTCCCGGCTGATGCCAGCGGGCTGCTGGTTACAGGCTCGTCCATGGCCAATTTTATCGCTATTCTGACGGCCAGCCGTGCCATGGCGGGGCGAGATATCCGCCAGAACGGCGTGGCAGGGCAGGGGCTTGTGGGGTACGCGGCCCAGACCGCCCATGGCTGTGTTGCCCGTGCTTTCGATATGGCTGGACTGGGCGCACAGGCCCTGCGCCGGGTACCGGTGGATGAGCATTACCGGATGGATATAGCCGCCCTGCGCACCATGTTGGCGGCGGACCGGGCCAAAGGGCTGCAACCCTTTGTAGTCGTGGGCACGGCAGGTACGGTGGATACAGGCAGTTCAGACCCGCTGGACGCGCTGGCCGATCTGGCTCAGGCGGAAGACCTATGGTTTCATGTGGATGGCGCGTTTGGCGCTCTGGCCTGCCTTTCGCCTGTACATGCGCCTGCCCTGCGGGGGATGGAGCGGGCGGATAGTCTGGCGTTTGATTTCCACAAATGGGCGCAGGTGCCCTACGACGCCGGGTGTGTGCTGGTACGAGACCCCAGCCTGCAGGCAGCGGCCTTTGCGCAGACCCTTGATTACCTCTCGCGCGAGGACAGGGGGCTGGCAGCCTCGGCCCCGTGGTTCTGTGATCTGGGGCCGGATCTTTCACGCGGGTTTCGTGCGCTCAAGGTCTGGTTCGCGCTTGAAGGCTTTGGCACGCAGGGGCTAGGGCAGGTTGTGGCACGCTGCTGCAATGTGGCGCAGCATCTGGCGGAACGAGTCAGGCACACGCCCACTCTACGCCTGATGGCCCCGGTGGCGCTGAATATCGTCTGCTTTCGTGTGGATGTGCCGGGGGTGGACGATCTCGATTACCTGAATGCAGAGCTGGTCAAGGACCTGCAAGAAAGTGGAATTGCAGCGCCTTCCACCACGCGGCTGGGTGGCGTGCTGGTTATTCGCGCAGCCATCGTCAACCACCGGACGACCGAGCAGGATGCGAATATCATGCTCGATGCCCTGCTGGCACTGGCGGCAGGGCGGGTGCCGGAAGGCGCTGTGGAAACGGACTGAACGCGCCTGTCAGGCCCCGTGGGCAAGAAGAAAAGTCGCGGTGTCCAGTATCTGCTGTTCAAGGGGAACTGGCTCAAGAGCACGGCGTGCAAGGCGAGCACGCCAGAGAGTCGCATCGCCCACATATCGGTCATCGGGCTGGCTAGGGTCCAGTGCGGGCCGTTCTATGGGGTGGGCAGCCTCTCCCAGTATCTGCGCGACAAGGCTGGCCAGAGCGCCGACTTCGACAACCTGTTCGCCCGCAGTTTCAAAAACCGGCGGCTGAAGGTGGGGGAAGAGCAGCATATCCCCAAAGCAGATATCCAGCAGGTCGCGCACATGAATATAGGAGCGATAGACCTTTTTACGGGCGTTAAGCCGTATCGGGCGGCCGGCCTGCATGTCCAGAATGACACAGGCCAGAACGTAGCTTGTAACCTTGTTGATGAAAGGCCCCGCCAGATTGAACAGGCGCGGGCAGGTAAAAGGTACGTCCAGTGCCGCGCACAGGGCGGTAAAATGGGCCTCGTCATCCCGTTTCATGGTGCCGTAGCTGTCTGAGCTTGCGCCGGTGGAGGGCTGCACGGCGGCGCCAGACGAGGGCATTAAAAACCCTTCGGGGCGCAACCGCTCAAGGGTCTGCTCGACTTGCAGAGATATGGCACGGTTGGTTGCCACGAATGACTCTGGCGAAAGGGCCGAGGCTTTTTCCTTGGTCAGATAAGCAAAATGCGCCACCAGCGTGGGAGCCACGGGGGCTAGGGCTATGGCATCAAGAGGGAGAACCGGCAGCGTGCGGCCTGATGAAAGGGTCAGTTCCCCCGCCGCCGAGCCATAGACACTCACACGCCCGGCTGTTTGCTCTGCCAGTGTTTCATCCAGCAGTTCCAGACAGGCCCGGCCGATCCACCCGCGTCCCCCTGTTACGAGCACATGCAACTCCGGCCTTGCTGTAAGGGCGGCCTTGATATCGGCCGAAAAAGCGAAGGGCCGCGGCTTTGCGCCGTATAGGTTAGGGCCGTGTGGTGCGGAGGGAGCCTGCATTACGGTTCGAGCATGTTCGACGCCAGTTCCTCACGCGACAGGAAGGGGGCGAGGTCTTCAAAGCTGGAGGAGACAATAGTGCCGTCTTCAAGCTGGCGGCTGGCCAGTTTGGGAGCAAAAGGCTGGTTCTCATCCAGAATGATCTCGCACACCGCAGGGCCGGGTATGGCCAGAAAATCCTTGATGGAAGCGTTCATGCCCTTATGGCTTTCGATACGCCGGTAAGGCAGGCGGAAGCCTTTTGTCAGGGCTTCAAAGTCAGGCAGAACAACGCCCGAACTGGGGCCAGCGCCGATTTCCTCTCCATTGAAAAAATTGTGCTGGGTTTGAAAAATAGAGACATAACCAGCATTGTTCAGCAGGAATATCTTGATAGGCATTCTGTTGCTGGCAATGGTCTGGAGTTCCTGCAGGTTCATCATGATCGAACCATCGCCCGCCAGACAGATGACTTCCCGCCCGGAGGCCTCATAAGCGCCAATGGCGGCAGGCAGGTCATATCCCATGCTGGCACAGCCCGAATTGGACCACATGCGCTGTCCCTGCCGGAAAATGGCAGCCTGAAAACCGACAACCGCTGCCGTGGCATTGGCGGCAATGACAATCTGGTTCTCAGGGAGTGATTCAAACAGCTCTTTTACAAAACAATAGGGGTTAACCTTATCGTTTTCATAATATTCAGGCAGCACAACAGGGTATTTCGCCACACGCTGCCTGCACCATTCCAGCCAGTCCGTATGTTCGGTGCTGGGGGTAGGCCATGGCCATGCCGCGAGGGCAGGCAGCAGAGCGCGCAGGTCGGCCAGAATGGGGGTGTCGGGTTTGATGGAGGGCTTGCGCAGTTCCATCTCATCGATATCGACCCAGATTTTCTTGGCGTTGGGTGCGAAAGAGCCCCAGTTATAGCTGATCTGGCGGATATTTAGCCTGCACCCCAGAACAACCAGCAGATCTGCGTTCTGGACGGTGAAGTTGCCGCCACGATCCCCGATAGTGGAGGGGCGACCGCAATAGAGCGGGTGGTCGTTGGTGAGAATATCCTGCGCGTTCCAGCCGCCGACAACCGGAATACCCGCTTTTTCAGCAAAACTCAGGAACGCATCATACTGGCCCGAAAGGCGAACGCCGGTGCCTGCCAGAATAACAGGCCGCCGGGCCTGCCCGATCTGTGCCGCAATGGTGCTGACTGCCTGGGCAATATCTGTTTCCTCCCATGGCGTCTCCTGTTCGGAGGGGTCATAACCGTGCAGCGTGTCGGGGTCTATGTAAGCCCCCTGCACATCGAGCGGAATATCGAGCCATGTGGGGCCGGGGCGGCCAGAGCGGGCCAGATGGAAGGCTTTTTCCAGATGGTAGCGGATTGTCTGCGGGTCGGTAACCATGGCGCTGTATTTGGTCACCGAGCGGATCATGTATTCGATATCGATTTCCTGATCGCCAAACTGCCGCAGCGGCAGGCCGGTATGCCGCACGGTTGTCTCGCGCTTGACCTGACCGCTCAGCACCACCATGCCGACTGAATCGACATAGGCACCATAAACGCCAGTAATGGCGTTGGTGCCACCCGGCCCGGTTGTGACGTTAACCAGCGCAATGTCGTTGGCATAACGGAAGTAGGATTCCGCGGCCATGGTGCAGGCCTGTTCATGGTGGTTGAACACGCAGGTCAGGTCCGGGTGCATACCCAGCGAGTGGTTGAGGTGCATGGCACCACCCCCCGTAACCATGAAAACATGGCGTACGCCGGCTTCGGATACTTTCTGGGCAACCCAGTCGGAGAGTTTTACCTTGGCCATTGTTCTATCCATGTAAGAATTCTTCAAAATGTCACTCTGGGCCGTGTCATGCCTGTCAGTGCGAGCAATCGGGCGTCTTGCCCGCTGTTATGTGCCCTCACATCTGACCATGACAGCCTGTCTGTACCCGCCATTGGCAGCGCGATTGTTAACATTTCGCCAGAACACTGTGAAGGGTGCGGCACAGGCCGTATCGGGGGAGGTGAAACCGGCGGAGGTTCATGTCGGGCGTGGAGATTTAGTGGCGTATATCCGCCACAGAAGGCCGGTGTGTCGGTTGCGTTTTTAGCAATTTACGTGCATTCTCCGGGCTCAAGTCTGTAGTCGTTTTTTGCATGGTTTTAGTGACATGGCATGGCAATTTCTGGATTGCATTTGCGGTCGCGGCCAAATCTCTCTTTCCCGTTTGGAGCGCCACATATGGCAGGGCAGAAATCTCGCCAGTATTTTGAAGACCTCTTTGTGCTTGAAATGGCCAATAATCATTGGGGCAGCATTGAGCGCGGACTGAAAATTATTCATGACCATGCAGCCATTGCCCGTAAAAACAATGTCAAGGCAGCAATAAAGCTCCAGTTCCGGGATGTGGATGAATTCATTCATCCGAATTTCAAAGGCAATACAGACCTTCGGTATGTAAAAAAGACAGAAGATACCCGTCTGGACCGTGAGGGTTTTTCCGTCATGGTTGAGGCTATCAAGGCGGCTGGCTGCATTCCTATGGCCACCCCTTTTGACGAGGCCTCGGTGGACCTGTGTGTTGCGTTTGATTTTCCGCTGATAAAAATCGCCAGTTCAGACATGAATGACTGGTCGCTTCTGGAAAAAGTCGCGTCCACCGGCCGCCCGGTGATTGTCTCCACCGGTGGTGGTTCGGAAAGCGCGATTGATGATCTGGTCGCGTTTTTCGAAAAGCGGCAGGTGCCGCTGGCCATCAATCACTGTGTTTCGCTCTATCCTTCGGAAGATAGCGAACTGGAACTTAACCAGATCGATTATCTGCGTAGCCGCTATCCTGAGCTGGTCATTGGTTTCTCCACGCACGAATACCATGACTGGCATTCGTCCATGCTGATTTCCTACGCCAAGGGCGCGCGGATGTGGGAACGCCATGTCGATATCGACTATCAGGGCGTGCCGGTTTCGTCCTACTGCTCGCTGCCTGAGCAGTGCGATGAGTGGTTTCAGGCCTTCCACAAGGCGCGGGAAATGTGCGGGGGAACAGAGGCAACGCGCAGGAATATTTCCGAACGCGAAGTCCATTACCTTGATGCGCTGGTGCGCGGCATTTACGCACGCCGGAAGCTGGAGGCGGGGTATGTGTTCTCTGCTGATACCTTTGCGCAGGATTTCTATCTGGCGGTTCCTCTGCGCAAGGGGCAGCTATCCAGCCGTGAAATGATCGAAGGCGAGGTGCTGACCCAGACTCTCGACCCCGATCAGGCTCTGACGGTCGAACATGTGGAAAAGGTTGGCGGTCAGGAAAAAGCGTTTTTGCTCAATCGCGGCCTGTAAAGGCCAGAGCCAGACTTTGTGCCTGTTGCTCGGGCTGGCCTGACTTTATCCGTCAGGTCAGCCCGTTTGCTTAAAACGGGCCGTATTCTGCTTTAGTGCGGCTTTTTGCAGAAATTGTGGAACTCTTCGGCCATATAGGCAATGTGTGCGTCTGAAAGGCCGGGGAAGACCCCCACCCAGAAGGTGGCGTTCATAACCTGATCCGCGTTGTCCAGTGTGCCGACAACGCGGTGGGGCCGTTCACGCATATAAGGCTGGCGCAGCAGGTTGCCACCAAACAGGAAGCGGGTCGCGATCAGGCATTCGTTCAGGTGCTTGACCAGCGCGTCACGCGTGAAGGGGGCTCCGGGGCGGACTGTCAGCGGAAACCCGAACCATGACGGGTTTGAATGCGGCGTGGCTTGCGGAAGGATAAGGAATTCCTCAAGCGGCTTGAGCAGCGACAGGAGCTGTTCGAAATTGCGCCGACGGGCCGCGATGAAGTTTTCAAGATGATCGAACTGCGCGAGCCCGACGGCAGCCTGCATATCGGTGATCTTGAGGTTATAGCCAATGCTCGAATAGGTATATTTGTGGTCGTAGCCAAAGGGCAGGGTGCCAAGCTGCTGCTCGAAGCGCCGCTTGCAGCTATTGTCCCGACCCGGATCGCACCAGCAGTCGCGGCCCCAGTCGCGCATGGATTCAAGAACGCGCTTGAGCTTTGAATCGTTGGTGAAAACCGCGCCGCCTTCGCCCATGGTCATATGGTGGGCCGGGTAGAAGCTGAGCGTGCCGATATCGCCAAACGAGCCAACAATCTTGTCCCTGTAGGTGGCGCCCAGAGCGTCGCAGGTATCTTCCACCACAAAAAGATCGTGCTTTCTGGCAAGTTCCATAACCGTATCGAGGTCAAACGGATTACCCAGCGTATGGGCCACGGCAATAGCGCGCGTGCGCGGCGTAATGGCAGCCTCGATCAGGTCTGCGCGGATATTATAGGTGGGGATGTCCACATCCACGAAAACCGGCAGCAGGTTGTTCTGCAGAATGGGGTTTACGGTTGTCGGAAAACCGGCGGCACAGGTAATGACCTCATCGCCCGGTTGCAGGGCGCGTTTGCCCAGCAGGGGGTTTGCCAACGTGCTGACAGCCAGCAGGTTGGCGGATGAGCCAGAGTTACATGTCAGTGCATGCCGCACACCCATGAACTGGCGCAGCCGCTGCTCGAAAGCGCTGTTAAAGCGTCCTGTGGTCAGCCAGAAATCAAGCGCGCTTTCCACAAGCGAAGTGACATCCGTTGCGTCATAGACCTTGCCGGAAACCGGAACAGGGGTTTTGCCTGGCACGAAAGGGGCTGGGGCGTGGGCAATTGCGGTATATTCGGCAACGAGAGAAAATATCTGTTCTTTAAGGTCTTCAGCCGTGCGTGCCTTTTCAGAAGAAGTATTTGCAGTGCTTGTCATGTCTGTTCCAGAAAAAGCGCAGGGTTGAGGGTGTGGAGAGGAATTTCAAAAGTATATTTTAGGTAATTTCTTTTATATTTTAATATTTTGTTTGGAATTTTGTCAAGAAGGAGGGCGCTGGTGCCTTTGTTCCCCGAGGGCGGGAAAGTGTCATGGAAGAACATTTTTCACTCTGTCTTAAGGAGTGATATATGTTTGCGCATATGACCCCAAAGGCATTGGTTATGCACGAGACTGGACAGCAGATGAGCCGTGAAAAGTTTTCCCCCACAAAGGAGAGGGTCGCGCGGGCCTGTGTCTGCTGTGGGGGGCATGATATTGAACGCTCTCCGGCTGTTCTCATGCCGTTTATTGCGCATCGTGTTTTTGACTGGCAGCCTGCCACGATCGATGAAAGCTGGGGGCTTTCCGCTATCAGGAGCGGGCATGCCTACTCGCTCTGTAATTCCCTGTATTGTCGTGATTGCGGATTTTTGTTTCTGGATATGCGGTTTTCCGATGACGAGCTGCAAAGGCTTTATACGGATTATCGCGGCAAGGCCTATACCGAACTCAGGGAGCATTATGAACCCGGCTATGCGGCCCGGAATGATGTTCTGAACACGGTGATAGACTATATCCCCGATATAGAGAATTTTCTCGAAAAATACCTTACTTTTCCAATAAATATTCTCGATTGGGGTGGAGATACGGGAAAAAATACACCTTTCAGGAACAGGTGTGCCGCGTTTGATATTTACGATATCAGTGGCAACCAACCTGTGTCAGGGGCTGGTATTGTTTCAAGACAAGACCTGAATCTGAAGCAGTATGATCTGATCGTGTGCAGTAATGTGCTCGAACATGTGCCGTATCCATCCGATCTGCTCAATGATATTGCGCAAACCATGCGTGAGCAGTCCGTTTTATATGTGGAAGTGCCATTTGAAGCCATTATGAGGCAGGAAGAGGTTGCTCTACCGCAGGGCAAAAGACACTGGCACGAGCATATCAATTTTTATTCCGAAAAATCCCTTCGCTGCCTTTTTGATAAAGTTGGCCTTGATATTTTGGAACTGAGGCCTTTCCGGGCCATAACCGGCGGCGCGCCTTTCCATATGTTTCAGATTGCGTGTAAGCTGAAATGAAGGCCGCAGGTCATCTCGAGCGTGGAGCGTCAGTCGGGTTTATGCAAGCAGTAATACTGGCCGGTGGGCTGGGCACCAGAATTTCCGAGGAATCCTTTATTCGCCCCAAACCGATGATCGAGATCGGGGGGCGGCCTATACTCTGGCATATCATGAAGATTTACTCTGCTTATGGCATCCATGATTTTATTATATGCTGTGGCTATAAAGGGTATATGATCAAAGAGTATTTTGCGAATTATTTTCTGCATATGTCTGACGTTACAATAGACATAAGAAACAATACTGTAGAAGTGCATACGCAAAAATCCGAGCCATGGCGCATTACCCTGATTGATACCGGTCAAGAAACAATGACAGGTGGCCGCCTCAAGCGTGTTGCTCCTTACCTCAAGGGCGATTTCTGCATGACGTATGGGGATGGTGTCAGCACTGTGGATATCGGCAAGTTGGTCGCTTTTCACAAACAGCACGGCAGGCAGGCAACCATGACCGCCGTGCAGCCTCCCGGCCGCTTTGGTTCCATTCAGTTCGATAAGGCAACTGTTACATCGTTTCTGGAAAAACCCGATGGTGACGGCCATTGGGTCAATGGTGGCTTTTTTGTCCTCTCGCCTGATGTGATTGAACGCATTGAAGGCGATGCCACCGTCTGGGAAGGCAAGCCACTCGAAAGCCTTGCCAGAGACCGGGAGCTTGAGGCGTATTTTCACCATGGTTTCTGGCAGCCCATGGATACGCAGCGCGATAAAACCTATCTTGAGGAACTCTGGTCTACGGATCAGGCGCCTTGGAAAATCTGGTAATGGTCAGGCCGAATTTCTGGAGCGGCAAGCGGGTATTCCTGACCGGGCATACCGGTTTCAAGGGAAGCTGGCTTTCGCTCTGGCTGCGCGAACTCGGGGCCGAGGTAACAGGCTACGCACGCAGGCCCCCAACGGATGTAAACCTGTTTGAAAGTGCCGATGTGGCACAGGGTATGACATCCGTTATAGGCGAAATCTGCGATGCCGGGTTTCTGGCCGCCACGTTGGCTGAGGCGCGACCGGATATTGTCATCCACATGGCGGCTCAGCCGCTGGTGCGGTATTCGTACGACAACCCGGTGGAAACCTATTCGACCAACGTGATGGGGCTGGTGGCGCTCCTTGAGGCGGTGCGCCAGACCGACAGCGTGCGTGCGGCGGTGAATGTTACCTCCGACAAATGCTACGAAAACCGCGAGTGGCTCTGGGGCTACCGCGAAACCGACCCCATGGGTGGTTTCGATCCCTATTCTTCCAGCAAGGGCTGTGCTGAGCTGGTTACGGCGGCCTATACGCGCTCTTTTTTCAATCCCGAACGCTATGCCGAGCATGGCGTGGCGCTTGCCAGCGCTCGGGCCGGGAATGTGATCGGGGGTGGAGACTGGGCCTGCGACAGGCTTATTCCCGATATTATGCGGGCACTGGCCGCGCATGAACCGGTGAAGGTGCGCAACCCGCAGGCCATTCGTCCATGGCAGCATGTTCTGGAACCCCTGCGCGGGTATCTGATGCTGGCTGAACGCCTGTATGAAAACGGTACGGCCTTTGCGGGAGGGTGGAATTTCGGTCCTTCGGATACAGATGTCAAACCCGTTCAGTGGATCGTTGAAAACCTGACCCGGCAATGGGGGGAGGGTGCTGCATGGACATGCGAGCAGGAGCAGGGTGTGCATGAGGCAACCCATTTGAAACTCGATTGCTCAAAAGCACAGGCCCTACTGGGCTGGACACCGGTTTGGGGGCTGGAGGCCGCTCTGGACAGGATTGTCTGCTGGCATCAGGCCCATGCGCGTGGAGAGTCCATGCGAGCGTACACCCTTGCGCAAATCCGGCAATACCAATCGGCAGTCAGGGAAAAGAGCGGCTGCTAGCCTGTGTATGAACGCAGGCGGTTGGTGCAGCCTTGTTCTGGTGGGTTAGGTCGGATGTTGGCGTGACACTGTGTTTGGCTGTGGTGAAAAAATATTGTGTTGTTGTGGTGTGAGCCCGCCTGAGAGGCTGCGCCGCATCATTATCTGGAATGGTGGCAGGCAGGGCCCTGACCCGGAGTGAAATCATGAGTGCTGCTTGCGTTTCCACAGCTCTGGACCAGCTTGAAAGCGATATTCTGGCGGTCATGCGTGATCGTTCCCCAGCATGGTTGCGTAGCCAGCTTGCCAACGGGGCATATGTTTATGGGGCTGGCAATTTTGGCCGTCGGATTGCGCGGCAGATGGTGCAAGCCGGCCTGCCGTGCCTTGGTATGATCGACCGTCGGGCTGGGGCTGATCTGGCCAGTATCGAGGGGCTGCCGGTGCTGCACCCTGACGCGATTACGTCAGAAATCGCGGCCGGAAAAGTTTTTGTGCTCGGTATATTGAACCCCCATAACGATATGGGGGAACTGGTTCGACTAGGGCAGAGCCACGGGTTTGAGCATGTTTTCTGGGGGGCGGATATTGTCGATGCGCTGGGCGCTTCGATTGGTGATTTCTGGCTGAATGAACGCCAGTTTTTTATTGATCACTTCGAGCAGGTGCGCGCGCTTGCCAGCCTGTTGGGTGATGCGGTTTCGGTCGAAACTCTACTGTCTATCCTGCGGTTTCGTGTGATTGGGGGCGATGCACCACAATCCCCTGTTCTGTCGCGCAAAATGTACCTGCCTGACGACCTGCCGGGGTTTGATGCCCCTATCAGTTTTTTGGATGGTGGTGCCTATGATGGAGATACATTCCGGGGGCTGGTAAAGGCCGGGGTTTCAATCAATCGCTGGATGGCTTTTGAGCCAGATGCCGTGAATTTTGAAAAACTGGCGCAGTTTGGCGAAAGCTGCGGTGCTCAAGCTACCTTTATGCCGTGTGGCCTGTCTGACAGCATGCATCAGGTTTCGTTTGCGACGGGGAACGAGCAGGGGTCGCGTATTGTCGGCGGTCATGAGCCGGGTGGTGAGAGTATTCAGTGCGTGGCGGTGGATAAGGTTTTTCACGGCATTCCGGTTGATTACGTCAAGCTGGATATCGAAGGGGCCGAGGCTGCCGCCCTACGGGGTATGAGTCAGACCATACGCCAGAATAATGCCCGGCTTGCGATCAGCGTTTATCATCGCCCCGAGGATATCTGGGCACTGCCGTTCCAGATCAGGGATATTCTGCCCGATGCGGATATCTTTTTGCGCCAGCACGAAAAAAACACGTTTGAAGTGGTGGCCTATGCAATCCCGCGCCCGCGTAAGATCTGACGCGGGCGCGCCTGCCCGTTTCCTGCATTGTGGAAGAGATTATAAATGACAAAAGTTGTGTACGTAGCGGCCAGTTCGCAAGGTGACATGCTGAACGGGCTGGGCCGTGCGCTGGGTCGGTGTTTTTCCGATGCGGGTTACGAGTTTGTCGAACTTGATCTGGCTTCCGGGGAGATGGCTCTGGCAGTTCTTAAAGAAAAGATCATCGGCCAGAATGTGGAGGTTGCCTTCAGCTTCATGGGTATTGGCGCAGACCTCGCCTTGAACGGACAGAATGGGCAGCAGCACAGGGTATGGGAAGAGTGCGGTATTCCGTTTGTTTCACTCTATGGAGATTCCCCCGCCCATTTTTTTGACCGTCATGTGGTCAGGAGCAGCAATTTCGCCACGCTGTATGGTTTCCCCGAGCATGCGGCCCTGCGCAGGCGGTTGCCGCTGGTTAATGGGGTAATCGGGACAATCGGGTCGGTTATGGTGGACCCGATGCGTCGAGAAGATGTTGATATCGAACGCAAGCGCTCCGGGCAGCTTCTTTTCCTGAAAAATACCCATAATCCGCAGGTTCTGTGGGATAGCTGGGAGAAAGTATTGCCCCCGCGCATGCTCAAGGCCATACGGGAAATTGCTACGTATCTGACGGAGAACATGAGTAACCCCGCAACCAATCAGATTGACGATATCGTTGTAGAATATTTTGCGAACCATAATTTCGATGTGCAGAGTCTGATAAAACTGCGCCTGTTCTTTATTTCAAACCTTGATCACTATCTGCGTTATGTAAAAGCAGCATTTCTGGCAAACATACTGGCGGAGTTTCCGGTGCGCATTCAGGGCACAGGGTGGGGGCATGTTGATCTGTCCAATAAACGCTGCACCTATATTGATTCCTGTAATTATCAGGAATCAATAGGGCTTATTCAAAATTCTCTTGCAATGATCGATATGTCACCCAATACCGGATTGGCTGCGCATGACCGGGTCTGTCGTTCTTATGGCGCGTATACTCTGTGTCTGACAAACAGGCAGCCATTTTTTAATGACCTGCCTCGTGCAGAGGAGTTTATGTTTGATTTCGAGCCCGATGCCATCAGGCATTGCGTAGCGGAAACTATCGCTCACCCTGACAGGACCGTAGAGGCAGGGATTGAAGTTTCCACCTGTTTCCAGAAAAAATACGCGCCGGATATTTTCGTATCCACCGTTCTGGAACTGGCAGCCGCCATCCGGCTTGACCGGGTAAAAGCCCAGCCGGAAGGGCTGCCTGCCGGGTTTGTATGGCCCCCTGCATCATTGCAGTAAAAACGGATTGCACGAGCGCGCGCCGTGCTGGCGCATTCTCGTGCTCAGGCCGCTCTAGCGCGTGCGTCTGGGGGCGCGTTCATCAAACAGGCTCGACAGGGCCTGTAGCATGGTGCCGCCGAGTTCTTCCGCATCGGTGATTGTCACGGCTTTCTGGTAATAGCGGGTGACATCATGGCCGATGCCGATGGCGGTCAGTTCCACCGGGCTTCGGTTTTCTATCAGCGTGATTACCTCGCGCAGATGGTCTTCCAGATAGGAGGCGGGGTTTACGGACAGTGTGCTGTCATCCACTGGCGCGCCGTCTGAAATAACCATAAGGATTTTGCGGGCTTCCGGGCGGCTTTTCAGCCGTTTCCATGCCCAGAGCAGGGCCTCGCCATCAATGTTTTCTTTTAAAAGCCCCTCGCGCAGCATCAGGCCCAGATTGGTGCGTGCCCGACGCCACGGTGTATCCGCCGCCTTATAGATGATGTGCCGCAGGTCATTGAGCCTGCCGGGGTTGGCGGGTTTGTGGTCTGTCAGCCATTGCTCACGGCTTTGCCCGCCTTTCCATGCGCGGGTGGTAAAGCCGAGAATTTCCACCTTTACGTTGCAGCGCTCAAGCGTGCGGGCAAGAATATCGCCACAGGCCGCCGCCACCGAAATAGGGCGCCCCCGCATGGAGCCGGAATTGTCCAGCAGCAGGGTGACAACCGTATCGCGGAATTCCGTCTCCCGTTCCTGTTTATAGGACAGCGAGAGAGACGGGTTGGCCACAATGCGTGACAGCCTGCCCGCATCCAGCATGCCTTCTTCCAGATCGAACGACCAGGAGCGGGTCTGCTGGGCCATCAGGCGGCGTTGCAGGCGGTTGGCCAGACGCGACACAACGCCGTGCAGGGTTGCCAGTTGCAGGTCAAGCTGGTGGCGCAGGCGGGAGAGTTCCTCTGGGTCGCATAGGTCTTCGGCGGGAACTTCCTCATCAAACCGGGTGGTATAGGCATGGTAGCCGCGCGCGGTATCGCCGGGGTCTATTTCGGCCCGGCTACCGGGGCCTGCGGCCTCGCCCGTGCCTTCGGCCATGCCTGAGTCCTGCTCGTCCTCTCCGGTATCGGGCGCGCTGTCCCCACTGCCCGCCATGAGTTGAGGCTGACTGACAGCATCTTCAAGGTCAGGTTCCTGCTCGGGGCTTTGTTCCGGTTGATCCGCCGGGGGCTGCTCGGAGGTATCCTCGGGCATGTCCGAGGTATCGCCGCCGGGGTCTTCGCTGTTTTCGTTATCTTCCTGTGCCGTGTCGTCTTCCGCCAGAGCGCAGGCGGCCAGCAGGCGCCGGGTGGCGCGGGCATAAGCGGTTTGGCTTTCCTGATCGCGGGCGAGGGTGTCCAGCACGCTCAGGGCCTGCGGGGGCAGGGTGGCCTTCCATTTTTCCACAATGGTGCGTGCGGCTTCGGGTATGGGCTCGCCGGTCAGCTTTTCACGGGCCAGCAGTTCAAGCCCGACCACGGGTGAAAGCTGTGCGGGGTCTGTCAGGCGTTCCAGACCCGCGGCCTGCACGTCCTGTTCAAGACGCTGGCGCAGATTGGCGGCCACGCCACGCATATGGCGCGAACCCAGTGATTCGATACGGGCTTGCTCCAGCGCGTCATAGACCTCGCGCGCCATGGTTTCGGCAGGCTGGCGTGCCGCGTGCAGGGTAAAGTCGTGGTGCTTGAGGCGTAGGGCCTGCGCATCCGCCACGCCGCGCAGGCGCTGTTTTTCATCCTCGTTCAGCGAGAGCGACGGATTTTGCAGGCGGACTTTGCCGCCGAGGCTGAGCGGTGCCAGCGGCATGTTACCGCTATGGAATGACACATCGGCTTCCTGCCCGCCGCCTATGGCGCGCAGGGTGGCCGCTGTGGCCTGCCGAAAAGCATCGGCGCGTTTTTCCGCCTCCTCGCGCGAGAGGCGGGGCAAAAGCGCCGTTGGATTTTTTGGCGGGTCTTGTGTTGTGTCAGCCATAACCAGCCCTGCTCCGGTCTGAGGTA
Source organism: Acetobacter papayae (assembly GCF_047721125.1). NCBI lineage: Bacteria > Pseudomonadati > Pseudomonadota > Alphaproteobacteria > Acetobacterales > Acetobacteraceae > Acetobacter > Acetobacter papayae. Next base: position 58,481 of record NZ_JBDNWF010000001.1, read on the forward strand.
TTACGCCGTGCGGGCGGGCAGCGGGCTACTGTTGAAGCAGCGCTGGTAATATTCGGCCACCATGGCGCGCTCGGCCTCGTCGCACTTGTTCAGGAACGTCAGGCGGAAGGCAAAGGCCGTATCCTTGAAAATCTGATCGTTCTCGGCCCATGCGATAACAGAGCGCGGTGACATGACGGTGGATAGATCACCTGCCATGAAGCCAGCGCGCGTCAGGGCGGCGAGGGCAACCATCTGCTCGATTTTGGTGCGGGCCTGCGTGTCGTTTTCCGCGATTCCCATGCGGGAGCAGACAATGCCCACCTCCTGCCTGTGGGGCAGATAGTTGAGCGAGGTGACGATGTTCCAGCGGTCCATCTGCCCCTGATTGATCTGCTGCGTGCCGTGATACAGGCCCGTGGTATCACCCAGCCCCACCGTATTGGCGGTAGCGAACAGGCGGAACCACGGGTTGGGCGTAATGACGCGGTTCTGATCCAGCAGGGTCAGCTTGCCTTCGACTTCCAGCACGCGCTGGATCACGAACATGACATCGGGCCGCCCGGCATCGTATTCATCAAATACGAGCGCGCAGGGGCGTTGCAGGCACCACGGCAGCAGGCCTTCCTGAAACTCGGTAATCTGCTGGCCATCACGCACCACGATGGCGTCCTTGCCGACGAGGTCGATACGCGAAACATGGCTGTCGAGGTTGATGCGAATGCACGGCCAGTTCAGCCGGGCGGCAATCTGCTCCACATGGGAGGATTTGCCCGTGCCGTGGAAGCCCTGCACCATCACCCGGCGGTTGAAGGCAAAGCCTGCCAGAATGGCCAGCGTGGTGTCGTGGTCGAACAGATAAGCCGGATCAATCGGGGGTACATGGTCCGTGCGGATGGAAAAAGCCGGAACGGTCATGTCGGTATCAAGGCCGAAGACCTCACGGACAGACACGTTCAGGTCGGGAACGGAAATGGCCGAGATAGGGGGCAGATCGCCCGTGGAGGGCTGGGTGGAGAGGTCCGTCATGATGATCCGTCTGGTCGTAAGGTGAAACGCCCTGCGTGCCTGCGGGGTCTGGCAGGTGCAGGATACATGATCAGTTTGTTTTTTCGAGGCCTTCTGACATCAGATGTGTGCGAAGCATGGTAAAGGCTACGTTGATCTGCTTGAGGCGTTCTTCCGCCGCGCGGTCTCCGTTGTTGGTATCGGGGTGGTGGCGGCGGGCCAGCGTGCGATACTGCGTTTTGGCGTCTTCCATCGAAACGGGCCATGGCAGGCCGAGCACCGCCAGCGCTTCACGCAGGGGCGGGGGGGCTGCGGGGGTTGCGCGCGAGCGGGCCTGTTCCGCCCGGCTGCGGCGGCTGCGGCCCAGAATGTCCAGCGGATCGAGAATGTCTTCTTCCGTGGTGTTGTGGTTTTTGGGCGAGCCTGCCTGCCCAAAGGTCCATGTCGGGCGGTCCCAGCGGGCATCGGCGCGCAGATGGGCCTCGATCTGTCCGGGGCTCATGCCTTTGTAGTAATCCCAGCGCGCGTTATACTCGCGCACATGCTCGAGGCAGAACCAGTAATACTGGTTCAGCGTCTCGCGTGAGCGGGGGGCGCGGTAGCCTGCCGCGTTTGAGCAGTTCGGCATGTCGCAGCAACGCTGCGGCGCGTCGGGGTCCGGGTCAAACGCGCGGGCGCGGGTGTTCCTTGGCTTGGTCATTTCCTGTTATTTGCGTTGCAAACGCATCAGTCGCAAGGGGTTAATGCCGATATGAGCAGTCTTTCGGATTCTGCCACGGGTTCTGTTCCCTCCAAAGCACGCGCCGAACGCATGCACCACAAACTGCTCGCGGCCTTTCAGCCCCAGCGGCTTGAAATGCTCGACGAAAGCAGCCGCCATGCCCACCATGTTTCCATGGTGCGTGGCCCGGATGCGGGCGCCACCGAAACGCATTTCCGTATGCTGATAGTCTCCAATGCGTTTGAAGGCGTCAGCCGCGTTAACCGTTCACGCATGGTGCATGATGTACTGGCCGATGAACTGAACAGCGGGCTGCACGCTCTTGCCCTGACCCTGCGCACCCCGCAGGAAGAAGAAAGCCATACGGCATGAGCCTGTGGCAACATATCCGGCGCAGTGCCCTGCTGTTACCCCTGCTGCTGGCCGCGTGCGCTGGCCAAGGCATGCAGGGCGCATCGTCAGAACGCGATATCGCGCGGGTCGAGGCGTATTTCCACACGGTCGACCTCAAGGCGGCTCCTTTCTCGCAGGTCTGGCCTGATGGTGCCGTGGGGAGCGGGGAACTGGCCTACCACCCCGGCTATCTGGATATGCGCTTTACCGCTCCCCACCCCATGACCCTGCATGCCGAAGGCCGCCATGCTGTTTTTACGGACAGTGCGACAGGGGCTGAAACCCGCATAGGGCTGGCCCATAACCCGCTTGGGCTGCTGCTGGATAACCCGGTGCATCTGGGGGGCGCGGTGACCGTGACCGATATCCGCCATGCCCCCGGCGTACTCCAGCTTTCCCTCGCCCGGACGGATAACCCGTCGCAGGGGCTGGTGACGCTCCGCTTTCGCGATTCTGCGGCGCGTCTGGCACTCTATGAGGTGCGGATTGTCGATGAACGACGCCGTGTGACGGTGATTACGCTGGGGTCAGGCTAAGCTCAGCCGGTTGCAGGGCGGAGGGCTGGCTGCCAAAAACGCTGGGCCAGCATTCCACCAGCGCCTGATCCAGTGCGGCCATATCCGTATCAAGGCCAAGGCGGCGAAAGCTGGTAACGCCGAACTCCCTGATGCCGCAGGGTACGATTCCGTCAAAATCTTCCAGCCGGGGCGCAAGGTTTATGGCAATGCCATGCCAGCTTACCCAGCGTGAAACGCGCACCCCGATTGCGGCAATTTTTTCTTCCATGCCGCTGGCCGGGTCTTGCACCCATACGCCAACACGCCCTTCGCGCACTTCTCCTTTAATGCCGAAACGCGCGAGAGCCGCGATAATCCAGCGCTCGAGTGCCTGTACATAGGCACGCAGGTCGCGGGCGGGAACATCCCCATGGGAGCGTTGCAGGTCAAGCATGGCATAGGCAATGCGCTGGCCCGGCCCATGGTAGGTCCACTGTCCACCCCGTCCGGCGGGGTAGGTGGGGTAACCGGCGGGGTTGAACAGGTCTTCCGTCCGGGCGGAGGTGCCGGCAGTGTAAAGTGGCGGGTGTTCGAGCAGCCAGACGCGCTCTGGTGCCCCCGTTGCCCGGATGTCGCGTGCAATCTGCTCCATGCGCGACAGGGCCTGTGGGTAAGGAACTGTTTTTTTGCTGATTTCCCACAAAATATGTTCTTTGGTCATTGCCGCGTGTCCATGGTTCGGTTATATGCCTCTCACCACACGGTATCGCCTTTTTGGTACCGGTTGTCACGGGCGGTCGTGGCGGAATGGTAGACGCGCAAGCTTGAGGTGCTTGTGGGGGAAACCCCGTGGAAGTTCGAGTCTTCTCGACCGCACCATTTTTCTCCAGAAAAATGACAAATTCAGAATCCCTCCCTGGTAAGGGGAGGGGCTGTTTTTGTGTCTTCGGGTCCGGCACTGATCCGAATTTGGCCTCTGGCCTGTCATATTCGCGCCGTTCTTTTCCTGTCTATGGGAATGGCCGCGCGAGCGGAGATATGTAACAAGAGATACTATTGGCTGGCAGAGTGGAGCCGTGTTGCCCAAGGATGGGTGGCGGCGTGTTCTGGTCTGGTGGCACGGTCTGGCTGGTGGCGACATGCTGCGTGGCTGGTCTGAATGGTTGAGACTCAACGTGATTTTCTAAGGTGTGCATTCGTGTCCAAACCCAAGCCTTTACGTAAAGCAGTTCTGCCGGTTGCAGGGCTGGGAACGCGCTTTCTGCCGGCCACCAAGGCCATGCCCAAGGAAATGCTGCCGGTTGTAGACAAGCCCCTTATCCAGTACGCGATCGATGAAGCACGTGCTGCGGGTATCGAGGAGTTCTGTCTGATCACGGGGCGCGGCAAAGATTCCCTGATTGATTATTTCGATATTGCCTACGAGCTTGAAACCACGCTGAAAGAACGCAACAAGCTGGATTGTCTGGAGGCGCTTGGCCCCAGCTCCATTCAGGCCGGTTCGCTCATGGCAGTGCGCCAGCAGGAGCCCCTTGGTCTGGGCCACGCCATCTGGTGCGCACGCGCATTCATTGGTGACGACCCGTTTGCCATTCTGCTGCCGGATGATCTGGTTCAGTCTGAAAAAGGCTGCCTCAAGCAGTTGGCCGAAGCGTATAATGAAACGGGCGGCAGTGTTGTGGCGGTGTCGGAAGTGCCGCGTGAGCACACGAACCGCTACGGTATTCTTGATGTCGGCAAGGATGACGGGCATCTGGTCGAGGTGCGCGGGCTGGTTGAAAAACCCAAACCCGAGGACGCTCCCTCCAACCTGTCCATTATTGGCCGTTACGTGCTGACCCCGCATGTCATGCGGCATCTGGCCAAGCTGGAGCGCGGCGCGGGTGGTGAAGTGCAGTTGACCGACGCCATGGCCAAAACCATTGGCGAGGTACCATTCCACGGACTGCGCTACGAAGGTACGCGTTACGACTGCGGCAACAAGCTTGGCTTCCTTGAAGCCCAGATTGCCTTTGCCCTGCAGCGCCCGGAACTGGCTGAGGGCGTGCGCGCCTTCCTGCCCAAGTATGAGGGGCAGAAATAATGACGTTTTCTCATAATTTCGACGCCACCAGCCTGCGTGAATACGATATCCGCGGGATTGTCGGTAAAACCTTGAGCGCTGAGGATGCCTTTGCTATCGGGCGTACATTCGGCAGCATGGTGCGCCGTAATGGTGGACGCACGCTTGTAGTCGGATACGACGGCCGCCTGTCTTCTCCCATGCTGGAGGAAGCCCTGGTGCAGGGGGCGGTGGAATGCGGGCTTGAAGTGACCCGTGTGGGCCGCGGCCCGACTCCCATGCTGTATTACGCCTCGGCCACGCTTGAGGCCGATGGCGCGATCATGGTTACGGGCAGCCATAATCCGCCGGATTACAACGGCTTCAAGATGATGCTGGCGGGTAAGCCCTTCTTTGGCGCCCAGATCAAGGAACTGGGCGAGCTTTCCGCGCAGGGCAATGTTGTCGCGCGTGAGGATGGCAGCGTGCGCGAAGCCGATGTGCGTGACGAATATGTTGCCCGTCTGGTCAAGGACTACGTGGGTGGTTCGCGCAAGCTGAAGATTGTCTGGGATAACGGCAACAGCTCCGCGGGCGAAATTCTGGAAAAGCTGGTGGCGGCCCTGCCGGGCGAGCATATCGTGCTCAATGCCGCTATTGACGGCACGTTCCCTGCTCATCACCCCGACCCGACGGTTGCCAAGAACCTTCAGCAGCTTATCAGCGTCGTGCGTGATAATGGTGCCGATGTGGGTATTGCCTTCGATGGCGATGCCGACCGGATCGGTCTGGTGGACAACAAGGGCGAAATCCTGTGGGGCGACCAGACGCTGATCCTGCTGGCGCGTGATGTGCTCAAGACCCATCCGGGTGCGACCATCATTGCAGACGTAAAGGCCAGTCAGGTTCTGTTCGACGAGGTTGCGCGCGCGGGCGGCAAGCCGCTGATGTGGCGTACCGGCCATTCGCTCATCAAGTCCAAGATGGCCGAAACCGGCTCGCCGCTGGCAGGTGAAATGTCGGGCCATATCTTCTTTGCCGATAAATGGTACGGCTTTGACGATGCCCTTTATGGTGGGGTGCGCGCACTGGATATTCTGGCGCGTATGGATGAGCCTCTTTCGGTTTTCCGCGAGTCTCTGCCCAAGACCATTTCTACCCCGGAAGTGCGTTTTGACTGCGATGATCACCGTAAGTTCAAGGTGATTGAGGAAGTGGCCGAGCGCCTGCGTAAGGCCGGTGCCGATGTCTCCGAAATCGATGGCGTTCGGGTGAACACGTCTGATGGCTGGTGGCTGCTGCGTGCCTCCAACACGCAGGCCGTGCTGGTGGCGCGGGCAGAAGGAAGCGACGAGGCTGGTCTGGAACGGCTCAAAGCGGCTCTGGTGGTGCAGCTTGAAGAGTCCGGCCTGTCCAGCCCGGATTTTTCGGGTGACAACGCCGGGCACTAAATCTGCTCGTCTGTTATGGTTCGGGCGGTCTGGCGGTATGCCGGGCCGCCCGTTCCGTTTGAGGCTGGTTCAGAATCAGGCCTGCCCTGTCAGGTTTGAATATGTGTCTTGCAGGGAATATATGTTTCAGTTCGCTCCCAGTTACTGATATAGAGGACAAATGTTGTCCCCTTTCATGGACCCTGCCGGACGGCGGATTTCCTATTTGCGCCTGTCAGTAACAGACAGGTGCGATATGCGGTGTTTGTACTGCATGTCGGAAAACATGACCTTCCTGCCCAGAGATGATGTTCTCGATTATGACGAGCTGCTGCGCCTTGCCCGCGTGTTTGTGCATCAGGGCGTAAGGCGGCTGCGGATTACTGGCGGTGAACCGCTGGTGCGCAAGGATATCGGGCATTTTCTGCTGGCGCTGCGGCCTCTTCTGGGTCAGGCCGATGAGCCCGGACGGCTCGATGAAATCACGCTTACCACCAATGGTAGCAGGCTGGCTGAATTTGCCGAGTTGTTGGTCCGCGCAGGCGTGCGGCGGGTGAATGTCAGCCTCGATACCCTCGACCCGGAGCGTTTCACCCAACTGACCCGGCGCGGCAGGCTGGCGACCACACTCGATGGGATTCGTGCCGCGCGTGAGGCGGGCCTTGCCGTGCGTATCAATACCGTGGCCATGGCAGGCGGAAACGACACCGAGTTTGATGACCTGCTGGCATGGTGTGGAGAAATTGGGGCTGATCTGTGCCTGATTGAAACCATGCCCATGGGTGAGACAGGCGATAGCCGGATCGCGCGTTATCTGCCGTTATCCGATGTCCGGGCTGATCTGGCACGGCGCTGGACGCTGGAGGATAGTCCCCACAGGACAGGCGGGCCAGCGCGCTATGTTCGTGTGGCCGAAACAGGGCAGCGCCTTGGGTTTATTACGCCGTTGAGCCATAATTTCTGCTCAACCTGCAACCGGGTGCGGCTATCGTGCACCGGCAGGCTGTACACCTGTCTGGGGCAGGAGGATGGTGCCGATTTGCGCGGGCTGATGCGGGCTGGAGCGGATGATGCCGCATTGGCCGGGATGATTAATCAGGCTATTGGTCGCAAGCCTGCCCGGCATGACTTCATGCTGGACCCTGCCTTGGGGCAGGTTGCTGGGCCGGAGCGGCATATGAGTGTGACCGGAGGTTAATCCGGTATCTGCTCCGTTGCTTTGCTGCCGGACAGTACATCGCGCAGATCATGCTGGAACTGGCCGGGTTGCAGAGGCTGCGGCTGTGTTGGCGCCGGTGCCCAGCCAGACAGAACGGCCATGTGCAGCGGCATAGAAAAACCATCAGTATTGTTTTTATTACAATCCGTTATACGAGAGTCTTCACTGTTGGACTCAAGCTCTGCTGCGGCTGCCGCAAACAGCATGCGTGAGGTAAAGCGTCGTGGCCGCTGCACAAGGGCGCTGGTTTCGCCCGCAGCACGCAGGTCGGCCAGCAGGGCGGTGGTGGAGCGGTAGCGCAGGTCCAGCCGCTCGCTATCCACAACCGGCAGGGCAAAGCCCGCGCGTTGTAAAAGCTGCACACAGCCCTGCTGGGTAGGCAGGGGCGAAACCCGGGGCGAAACCCCATCGCTCAAGGCCAGTTCAGCCCGCTCAAGGGCCGAGCGGAGGGGGCGCAGGGTCGGCAGAATAGGCATGCAGGCCAGAAACAGCCCATCGGGCCGGAGGCTCTGGCGGATCTGCATGAACGTGCCGGGCAGGTCGTTCACCCAGTGTAGCGACAGGCAAGCTACCACAAGGTCAAAGCTTGCCGGTGCGAAGGGCAGGGCCTCCGGGCTGGCGCACAGCGTATGAGGTGCACAAAGGGCGGCCTGCCGGGGCGAGATATCCATGGACAGTGTGGGGATATGCCGCTCTGCCAGCATCTGGCTGACCAGCCCACGGCCGCCTATATCCAGCGCTGCGGTAAAGGGACGTGCGACATCATCCAGCCGGTCTGACAGGATTGCGGTTGCGGCGTCCAGAATGGGGCTGATCAGGCCCTGTCTGCCTGCGGCCCTGTCCCTGTGGAGCATGATGGCGCGGTGGTCGAAGATGGCGGGCGTGTTCATTTCGCTGGTGTGCGCGCTCAGGCCTGTTTTGCCAAGTCTGCCTTTGCCGTTATGACCGCAAACAGGCTGTTGAACGGAGGCTGGGCTATGGGTGCGCATATGCTGCGGGTGGCAGGCCGGTTCGTGCTGGACAGGCTGTACCCGCCTTCCTGCCTACTGTGTGGGGCTGATACGGTGCAGGCCGGGCTGGTCTGTGGGGCGTGCTTTGTGTGCCTGCCCATGCTGGGGCCTCCATACTGCAAGGCGTGTGCGCAGCCTCAGGCTTCCAGTGCATTGCTGGGGGCAGACGGCCTTTGTGCCGCCTGCGAGCGGCGGCACCCGGCATGGGATCAGGGGCGTGCGGCTTTTGTGTACGATGCCGCGGCACGAGATATGATCCTGCGGCTGAAATATGCGGACCAGATTGATTATGCAGCATTTCTGGCAAAGCATATGGTCCGGGCGGGGCAGGATGTGCTGGTGCCGGGTGCGCTGGTGGTGCCTGTGCCAGTGCATCGGTGGCGGCTGCTCTCGCGGCGCTACAATCAGGCGGCTTTATTGAGCCGCCATATCGCCAGAATGCAGGGCTGCGAACATGGGCCGGATGTACTGGAGCGCCTGCGCGCCACGGTGCGGCTTGCCCGTTTTTCGCGCGGGGCAAGAAGGCAGGAAATGCAGGGAGTCATGCGGGTTCGGGCACGTTGGCGTGCTTTGCTGCATGGGCGCACGATTGTGCTGGTTGATGACATGCTGACAACAGGTGCCACGGCAACAGCCTGTGTGCAGGTTCTCCGAGAGGCCGGTGCGCAAAAGGTACACCTGCTGGTGGCTGGTGTGGTGCCTGAGCGGCCCGGGCTTGATATAGATTTGCAGGAAATGCACTAACAACTCTGTCAGATCCCGCGTGGCATCACCATGTGATAGGCGAAAGCCTTCGGGTGTCAGAGGAAGTGCAAGAGAGAGCTTATGTCAGAGATTGTTATCTATACCCAGCCGGGCTGCCCATACTGCCGCCGGGCCGTGTCCCTGCTGCAAAGCAAGAACGTGCCGTTTAAGGAAATCAATGCGCCGCACGGCACCGCCGAGCGCGAAGACTCCATCCGTCGTTCAGGTGGGCGGACGACCGTGCCGCAGGTCTTTGTGGGCGAGACGGCGCTGGGTGGGTGTGATGACCTGATGGCGCTTGAACGCTCGGGCCGTCTGGATGCAAGCCTTGGTATTGCCTGAATATGGCAGCCGGTGCCTGCGCGTGAGCGGATGGTAAGGGAGAGGCGCAAGAGATGATCTGCTACCGCCTGCGCTGTGCTGATGGCCATCAGTTTGAAGGATGGTACAAGGACAGCGCGACTTTCAGCCGCTTGCGCGAGGCTGGCATGCTGTCCTGTGCTGAATGTGGCATGGCCGCTGTGGATCAGGCCCCCATGGCGCCTGCCATCGTCAGTGGTGGGCGGCGGCAGGAAGCCGCGCCACAGGTGCAGGACACGCCTACCGTGGCGGGTGCATCCGGCCAGAATCAGCCTGTGCCCACTGGGCAGAGCGGCTCTGAACCCTTGAGCGTTAGCGAAGCGGACAGGATGCTGGGTGCGCTGAGGCAGATGCGCGAGATGGTTGAAAAAAACTGCGAAAATGTTGGTGAGCATTTTGCGCACGAAGCGTTGCGGATACATCATGGCGAGGCACCGGAGCGCGGTATTTATGGAGATGTAAGCGCGCGGGACCGTGAAATGCTGCACGATGAAGGTGTGGAGTTTCACGCCATCCCGTGGGTAAGCAAGACCGATAGCTGACGCCGAGCCAGCATAACGGGGTGGCCGCGCAATGCGGGGTTTGTCATTTATGGCTTGCGGCAAGGAGTAGGGCACATGAGTGGACAGAGCATGGCAGCGCGTTCAGGCCGGTGGTTTAGCGGTAATATGCGGGGTTGGGTGGCCGTTTTTGCCCTCTGTGCGCTGCTGATTGGCGGCGGCCTGAGGCCGGCCATGGCGGCCTCAGAAGGAACGCTGATGGGTTACTGGCTGAGTCAGGACCATGATGGCGTGTTTCTGGTTCAGCAATGCGGCGATGTCGTGTGTGGGCACCTTGTCGGGCTACAATATGAAGGCACGGACGTGCCGCGCGGGCATGATGGTAAGGTGGAATGTAACCTCATGATGCTGACGGATTTCCGGCCCATGAAGGAGAATACCCGCAAGTTGCAGGGGCATATTCTCGACCCCGATACAGGGCATGTATACGACGCCCAGATATGGGCGGACGGGCCGGATGTGCTCAAGCTCCGGGGTTATCTGGGCCTGCCGTTATTCGGGCAGACCCAGACATGGACACGCTATACAGGCCCCGCCATGGGCCCGATGTGCAAAATGCCCTGAAGCTGCTGCCGGTGCCCTGCGCTGCCGCAGGTGCCACCAGATAAAACCTGAAAAATTAGCGTTTTATGAACGACGCAATGTAGTTCACACTCAGGTCTTGCGTTTCTTTCCAGCTATTGGCCCAGCCTGCTGGGCCGGGTGTCAGGCCGGTAATAGTCTGCATATCCAGCCCTGCGGCGCGGGCCTGCCGGGCGAGGTCTGATGGGCGGATGAATTTTTTCCAGTCATGCGTGCCTACGGGCAGAAGGCGCAGCAGGTATTCTGCCCCGACCTTGCCAATGGCAAATGAGCGCAGGGTGCGGTTCATGGTCGAGACAATAACCGTGCCGCCCGGTTCCACCAGTGCACTGAGCAACTGCATGAACGCCTCGGGGTCTGTCACATGCTCGATGATTTCCAGCGCGATAACGGCATCAAAGCGTTGCCCTTCAGCCACCAGATCTTCCGCACTGCCATTGCGGTAGGTGAGCGGGCCTGAACCAGCTGGGAGAGGGTGCGCCTCAAGATGGGCGAGGGCAGCGGCGATTCCATCTGCCGAGGCATCAAGCCCCAGCACATCATGCCCAGCCGTGGCGAGCGATTCGCTCGCCAGTCCCGCACCGCAGCCGATATCCAGCAGCCGTACCCGGCGCGATGTCCGGCCACGCAGGGGCAGGTGGCGGCTGATCCATTCTGTCCGCACGGTGTTCATGGCGTGCAGGGGGCGCATGGGGCCTGTGGGGTCCCACCATTGTTGGGCCAGCGCGCTGAAGCGGGCGATTTCCTCGGGGCAGACAGAGGGGTTTGTCACGGGGCCGGGGGCCGCGTTCAGGGGCATGCCCTGCGGCATATCCGTTGGAGCGCTGGTGGCTGGCATGCAACAAATTCCTTTACTGCTGGTCTCCCCGCTGGACGAAAGGGGGCCGGGGAGGCTATGTGACGCGCCTTGTGAAGCCGCGCAACCGCCCGGAGAGCTTTATATCCTTCATACACGGGAGGGAAAGCTGGGGCGGGGGTTTTTCGTGGCCCGTTATTTCGCGGCGTGTCTGGTGGAGAAAAACGTATGTCCGGTTCCGCACCCCGGATTGTCATGAAATTCGGCGGCACGTCCGTGGGCGATCTCGATCGTATCCGGGCCGTGGCCGAACGTGTCAAAAAGCAGAAAGACGCCGGCTGCGATGTTCTGGTGGTTGTTTCTGCCATGGCGGGAGAGACCAACCGGCTGGTGGGCTACTGTCAGTCCCTGTCCCCCCTGCATGACCCCAAGGAATACGATTCGATCGTAGCCACGGGCGAGCAGGTAACAAGCGGGCTGCTGGCCATTGCATTGCAGACTCTGGGGGTGCCCTCGCGCTCCTTTGCCGGGTGGCAGGTGCCGATCGAGACCGATTCCGCCCATGGCAAGGCCAGTCTGGACCGTATTGATGGCGAACGCCTGCTGGGCGCCATGGCCGAGGGCGTTGTGCCGGTTGTGGCGGGCTTTCAGGGGGTTGCGCCTGATGGCCGGGTGTCCACGCTGGGGCGTGGCGGATCCGATACGTCGGCCGTTGCACTGGCGGCGGCCATCCGGGCTGACCGATGCGATATTTATACCGATGTGGACGGGATCTACACGACCGACCCGCGTATAGTCGCCAAGGCGCGTAAGCTCGACAGGATTACCTACGAGGAAATGCTGGAACTGGCCTCCGTAGGGGCCAAGGTACTGCAGACCCGCAGTGTTGCGCTGGCTATGCGCCAAGGCGTGCGGGTGCAGGTGCTGTCCAGTTTTGAAGATGGTCCGGCGGTTATGGAAGGCCAGCTTCCTGGATCTCTGGTGGTGGATGAGGACGAAATCGTGGAAAAGAAACTGGTCACCGGCATTGCCTATTCCCGTGATGAAGCCAAGCTGTCTGTCCGGCGCATTCCAGACCGGCCCGGCATTGCCGCAGCGATTTTCGGCCCGCTGAGTGAGGCGAATGTCAATGTGGACATGATCGTGCAGAGCACGGGCGCGGATGGCACCACCAACATGACCTTCACCACCAGCAAGACCGATCTGCCGCGCGCCATAGACGTGCTGGATTCCGTGCGTGAAGCCGTGCAGTACGAAGAGCTCCAGACCGACCCGGATATCGTGAAAGTTAGCGTGGTGGGCACGGGCATGCGTTCGCATGCTGGGGTAGCCAGCATCATGTTCCGCACCCTGTCCGAGCGCTCGATCAACATTCAGGCGATTTCCACCAGCGAAATCAAAGTGTCCGTTCTGGTCGCGGCAGAATATGCCGAACTGGCCGTGCGCGCCCTGCATACCGCTTATGGGTTGGATAATGTCTGAGGTGCTGCCCGCAGAGGCGGAACAGGCTCCCACGCAGGCCGAACTCCAGCGCGCCCGCGCGCGGCTTGACCGGCTGTGGCAGCGTGGCACGGCGTTTCTGGGAACGCCCTATGCCATTCTTGGCGGTGCCATGTCATGGCTGAGTGAGCGGCATCTGGTTTCGGCCATTTCCAATGCGGGCGGGTTTGGCGTTATTGCGTGCGGTGCGATGGAGCCCGATCGACTGGCGGAGGAAATTGCCGCCACCCGCGCCATGACCGATCGTCCATTCGGGGTGAACCTGATTACCATGCACCCCCGGCTAGATGACCTGATCAAGGTCTGTCTGGACGCGAGTGTCACGCATATCGTGCTGGCGGGTGGTATTCCGCCGGGTGCGGCCATCAAGGCCATCAAGGAAGGCGGGGCAAAGGTCATTGCCTTCGCACCAGCACTTGTTCTGGCCAAGCGCCTGATCAAGATGGGCGTTGATGCACTGGTGATTGAGGGAACGGAAGCCGGTGGCCATGTCGGCCCGGTTTCCCTGACGGTTCTCGCGCAGGAAATCCTGCCGGTCATTCAGGACGTGCCCGTGTTTGTCGCCGGTGGTCTGGCCCGGGGCGATGCCCTTCTGGGGTATCTGGAAATGGGGGCCGCGGGTGGGCAGTTCGGCACGCGCTTTGCCGCCGCCGAAGAAAGCATCGCCCACGAGAAGTTCAAAAAAGCCTTCCTGCGTGCCGCCGCGCGCGATGCGGTGACATCGCCCCAGCTTGATGAACGCTTTCCGGTCATTCCTGTGCGCTCGCTGGCCAATGAGGGCGGGCGTAAGTTTGTGGCGCATCAGGCTGATGTCATTCGCCGCTTTCAGGGTGGCGAACTGACGCGCGAAGAAGCCCAGCTTGAAATCGAGCATTTCTGGGCCGGTGCCTTGCGGCGTGCCGTGATTGATGGTGATGTGGAAAACGGCTCCGTCATGGCGGGGCAGTCGGTAGGGATGGTCAAGTCTGTCCAGCCTGTCGCGGAAATTATTGCTGACCTGATAGAGCAGGCCGTGTTAGCTCTAGTCGGGCAACAAAGACGTATGGATGCCGATGGCTGAACACACACACGGTCCAGAGCAAGGGCAGGGCAGTTCCACACCGCCTCTGCCTGATGTGGCCATGATCGGTGTGGGTGAGGCATTGCGCCAACGGCGCGAGCAATTGGGGTGGTCGCTGGATGATGTGTCCGGCTGGCTGCGTATCCGTCGTTCCTATCTGGAAGCGCTGGAAAGCGGGCAGGCCGGTATCCTGCCTGCAGAAGTTTATGCCCTTGGATTTTTAAGGACTTATGGACAGGCACTAGGGTTTGACCCCGAAAGTCTGGCCGGGTTCTACCGCAAGGGCAGCCGGGCAGCCGGGCACAGGCCCGAGCTTGATTTTCCCGTTCCTATCCCTGACCGGCGCCTGCCTCCGGCGGTGGCTATTTCCATCGGTCTTGGGGTGGTCGTTCTTAGCTATGTGGGTTGGTACTGCTTCATGGGGCGGGCAACCCCGCTGCCGGAGCTAGTGCCGCCGGTGGCGAGTCTCATGCCCGGAGAGGCCGCGCATAATGCGCCCTCTCCGCAGGTTGCCTCCATTCTGCCAGAGAAAAGTGGCATTCCTGATACAGCTTCAGGTCAAGGCAGGGTGCAGGACGTGCCAGTTCCTCCGCCACTGACCCAATCCCCCGAAGCTGTACAGGATTCGTCTGAATCTGCTTTTTCAGGTGAGGGAGCAGCACCGCAGGCAGCGGGCGCCCCCGAACATTCTGCCGAGCCGGGGACTAGTGCACTTGTTTCAGGGGCCGAGGTCGCTCAATCTGCGGCAGCTCCTGCTGGCGGTAGTGTAGTCTCTGGGCCTTCTGCAGGTGGTCAGCCCATGGTGATCCGGGCTGGGCAGGTAAGCTGGATTCAGGTGCGTGATGGTGCAGGCAAGGTTGTTTACGACAAGGTTCTGCAACCAGGTGAAAGCTGGAATGTGCCCGAAGGCAATGGCCCTTATGACCTGACAGTGGGCAATGCTGGTGGTATAACAGTGAATGCAGGGGATGTAACAACACCGCCTCTGGGCCGTAACGGTGCAGTGCGGCGGCATCTGGTGCTGAGCGCACAGGCCGTGCGGGATGGTTCGCTGGTTGCCAGTGTGGCTGCTCCGCCTGTGGCGCGGAGTGCCCCGGCAGATGTCGCGCCGTCTGTGCCGCATGCGGCCTCTGATACGGATAAACTGAACGCGGATCAGATCGAAGGGCAGGGCCTACGCTAACTCCCTGCCATGGTCATGGCGCTGTTTCTGTTTTGTGTGTAGCCAAAAGCGTTTGTTTTTGGCAGGACAGCACCAGAATTCGCGGGCAAGCCGTGGTGCCGAGCACGGTTCTGTCCGCCAACTGTCGTCTCGACAAAAGGATGTAAAATGAGCGGCTACCGGCCTTACCAGCATATAGAACGACGGAAATCCAGGCAGATCCATGTCGGCAAGGTGGCTGTCGGTGGGGACGCCCCGATTTCCATCCAGACCATGACCAACACCCTGACCAGCGATGCGCAGGCGACAATCGAGCAGATTCGTCGTGCGGAACTGGCTGGTGTGGATATCGTGCGTGTGTCATGCCCGGACGAGGAAAGCACCGCAGCTCTTGCCGAAATCGTGCGCGAAGTTAACGTACCGATCGTGGCGGACATTCACTTCCACTACAAGCGCGCTATCGAAGCCGCTCAGGCGGGTGCAGCCTGCCTGCGTATCAACCCCGGCAATATCGGCAGCGCCGAGCGCGTGCGCGAAGTGGTAAAAGCCGCCAAGGATTATGGCTGCTCCATCCGTATCGGGGTTAATGCCGGGTCGCTTGAAAAGCACTTGCTGGAAAAATACGGTGAGCCCAACCCTGAAGCGCTGGTCGAAAGCGCTCTGGAACACGCTAAAATCCTTGAAGATCATGATTTCCGTGAATTCAAGATCAGCGTGAAGGCGTCTGACGTGTTTCTGGCCGTTGCTGCCTATCAGCAGCTTGCCGATGCATGTGACTACCCGCTGCATATCGGCATTACCGAAGCAGGTAGCAAGCGCGCTGGCACAGTCAAATCCTCCATCGGGCTGGGCAACCTGCTGTGGGCGGGCGTGGGTGATACCATGCGCGTTTCACTGTCCGCCGCGCCGGAAGAGGAAGTGCTGGTCGGCTGGGATATTCTCAAATCCCTCGGCCTGCGCCACCGTGGCGTGAAGATCATTTCCTGCCCGTCCTGTGCGCGTCAGGGCTTTAACGTGATCGAGACGGTGCAGACACTTGAAGACCGTCTGGCGCATATCAAAACACCGCTGACCCTGTCGATCATTGGCTGCGTGGTGAATGGCCCCGGTGAAGCCCTGATGACCGATCTGGGTGTTACGGGCGGTGGTTCTGGCCGTCACATGGTGTATTCGGCTGGCAAGCAGGATCACACGGTGCCCGCAGGCGACATGATCAACCATGTTGTGGATCTGGTTGAGGCCCGCGTGGCCCAGATCGAGGCGGAAGAAGCTAAGGCAAAGCAGGCTGGTGAAGCCGAGCAACTGCCGGATATGGCTTCGGCCAACTAAGCGGCTAGCGGCTTCGGGCTGTCTGCCCGAGGCCGGATCAGGAAACTGGCGCCGGAGTGCGCCGCGCATGGAACTGTTTCGTGCGCGGCGCATGGCGTTTTGTGGAACCATCAAAGACAACACGCAGCATTCCGGGGCGTGACGCGGAATGCGGGATCGAGAGCAGGGCAGGCCGGTGAGCAGCATTCAACCCGTAAGAGGAACCCACGACCTTATTGGCGAGGAGCAGCGCCGCCACGCACAGGTTGTCGAAGCTGCGCGCCGGATTGCGGGGCTGTATGGCTTTGATGAATGGTCCACCCCGATTTTTGAGGAAACACGGGTTTTTTCGCGCTCGCTGGGCGATACGTCGGATGTCGTGTCCAAGGAAATGTATTCCTTTAGTGACCGGGATGGTGAAAGCCTGACCCTTCGCCCAGAAGGCACGGCCGCCATCTGCCGTGCGCTGGTCAGCAACGCGCTAACACAGTCCTTGCCGCAGAAGGTTTTTTACACCGGGCCGATGTTCCGGCACGAGCGCCCCCAGAAAGGGCGCTATCGGCAGTTTCATCAGATCGGCGCTGAATTGCTGGGGGCCGCCGAGCCGCTGGCCGATGCCGAGGTGATCGCCATGGGGCATGCGGTACTGTCGGCCCTTGGTGTGGTCGAGCATGTAACGCTGGAACTCAATACGCTGGGTGATGCCGAAAGCCGAGATGCTTGGCGTGCGGCGTTGGTGGCCTATTTTTCCGATTACAGGGATCGCCTGTCGGAAGACAGTCTGGTGCGGCTGGAAAAAAACCCCCTGCGCATTCTGGACAGCAAGAACGAAGGCGACCGCGCATTGGTGGCGGATGCCCCGCGCATGGCAGAGTATATGACCCAGCAGGCGCAGGACTTCTGGGATGAACTGCGTGCCAAGCTGGATGTGTTCGGCATTGATTACAAAGTTAGCCCCGGCATCGTGCGCGGGCTGGATTACTATAACCACACCACGTTTGAATTCGTGACAACGCGCCTTGGCTCACAGGGCACGGTGCTGGCTGGTGGCCGCTATGATGGGCTGGTCAAGCAGATGGGCGGGCCGGATGTGCCTGCTATCGGCTGGGCAGCGGGTGTCGAGCGTCTGGCTATGTTGCTGGAAACGCCGCCGCAGGCCCCCCGGTCCGTCGTGATCGTGCCCGTGGGCTCGCCAGATGAGCGGGCCCTGTGTGGCATTCTGCAGGCGTTGCGCGTGCAGGGTGTCCGTACCGAAATTGGCTATAAAGGGGCCTTGCGCAAACGGATGGAGCGGGCTGCAAAACAGAATGCCAGCCATGTCCTGTTTGTGGGGGAAGACGAACTCGCTGGCGGTCTGTTCCGGGTCAAGGATATGGAAAGCGGGCAGGAGCGTGAAGCCACGCATCAGGCGCTCATGACGGATGCCGGGAGCGTGTTTGCGTGAACGCACTGGATGAACGGCTGGACAGGATTGTCAGCCGCGCACTGGAACTTGAAGCCCTTCTGGCAGGTGGTCTGGGGGGAGATGCGTTTACCCAGGCCTCGCGTGAATATGCCGAGCTTGAAGGTGTGGTCAGCCAGATCAACGCCCTGCGTGATGCGGAACAGGAAATGACGCAGGCCGAGCAATTGCTGGCCGACCCCGAAATGCGTGAACTGGCAACGGTGGAACTGGAAGAGCTGAAAAGCCGCCTGCCATCGTTGCATCAGGCCGTGCGGCTGGCGCTGCTGCCGCGTGACGTTGCGGATGAGCGTAGCGCTATTCTGGAAATTCGCCCCGCTGCCGGGGGGGATGAGGCCGCGTTGTTCGCTGCCGAACTGTTCGACCTCTACCGTCGCTATGCCGAGCTGAAAGGCTGGCGCTTTACGGTTATGGATTACGATGAGAGCGAACTGGGTGGCCTGCGCTGCGGTATAGCGGAAATCAATGGCCGCAGCGTGTTCGCTCGTTTCAAATATGAATCCGGGGTGCATCGCGTGCAGCGTGTGCCAGCTACGGAAAGTCAGGGCCGTATTCATACCTCCACCGTGACCGTGGCCGTTTTGCCCGAAGCGGAAGAGGTGGATGTCAATATCAACGAGACAGATCTGCGCATCGATGTTTTCCGGGCATCGGGCGCGGGTGGGCAGCATGTGAACAAGACCGAAAGTGCTGTGCGGATTACGCATATGCCCAGCGGTATTGTTGTTTCCATGCAGGAAGAAAAAAGCCAGCACAAGAACCGCGCCAAGGCCATGAAAATCCTGCGTGCGCGGTTGTATGAGCGCGAGCGCGAGCAGGCTCATGCCAACCGCGCGGCGGATCGTCGCTCACAGGTGGGAACGGGCGATCGTTCCGAGCGGATCAGAACTTATAATTTCCCGCAAGGCCGCGTTACGGATCACCGGATCAACCTGACCGCCTACAAGATTGACCGCTTTATGCTGGGCGAGATTGATGAGTTCGTGGATGCGCTGACACAGGACGAACAGGCCGCCCTGCTAGCGGCTGAAGGCCTGTAAGCACTCTGGGCCACCGGCAGGTGGCTTGGGGCTGTAGTGCCTAGCTGATGGGGGCTGCGCAGGAGTCTGACTGGCCGGGCCGGTGTTCGGCTGTCTCGGGTGAATCCGGGTCCAGCAGGTAGAAATCCGTAAACCCGTTTGAGCCAAGGGCAAAGAAATGATGCCCATCAGGGCTGTGCAGCACGCCATCGCTGCTGACTTCGTGGGTTTCTACCCGGCCTTCAGGGGTGCGGATGGTGATTTCTCCGCATAACGTATACGAATGTTCGGTGCGTCCGGTTGGTGTCGGCACACGCACTGTCTTGGCCCGGTTCATGTCATTAAGCTTGATGGTGCTGACAAGCTGGCCGTCCAGATAGATGCGCGAAACTTCGGATATTTCCGTATCCGCCTTTTCATCGGTCACGGAAAACTCCCCCGCATGGGCCATGGTGGGGAACAGGGCAAAAAAAGCGAACACACAGGCCGTGGCCCGGGCTGTACGTGTTGGCATGACGGAAACAGGCCTATGTGGGCTTGGAGTATAAGAACGTGACATTTGCGGATCATAACCGGGGACAGGCGCCAATAGAACAGCTTTTACGGCAGGGTGCACAGGCTCTGGCGGAAGCAGGCGTGGAAAATCCTAGACGTGAAGCCAGACTGCTGTTGCAGCACGCACTGGGTTTGACGGCTGAGCAGATGCTGGCCCTTTCACCTCGTAGCGAGGTTGATCAAGCGTGCTATCTGGACTGGGTGGCGCGCCGTACGCAGCATGAGCCGTTTGCTTATATTACCGGGCAGAAAGGGTTCTGGACACTCGATCTGGCAGTCTCCTCCGCCAGCCTTGTGCCGCGTGGCGATACGGAAACGCTCGTATCCTGCGTGCTGGATCATTTTCCCGACAGGGATGCGCCACTATCGGTGCTGGATCTGGGCACGGGAACCGGCTGTATTCTGCTGGCCGTGCTGAGCGAATACAAGCAGGCATGGGGCATGGGGGTAGATATCAGCCCGCAGGCGGCAGCTCTTGCCGCAGGCAATGCCGCGCGTTGCGGGCTGGGTGGTCGTGCGGCTTTTATTGCCGGAAGCTGGACGGACGCACTGGCACCAGAGACCCGGTTTGATCTCGTGCTGAGCAATCCGCCCTATATTCCTACGCGCGATCTGGCGGAACTGATGCCCGAAGTCCGGAACCATGAACCCGTGCGCGCACTGGATGGCGGGCAGGATGGGCTGGATGCGTACCGCCTGCTGTGCACGGACCTGCCAGCCCGGCTTACGCCGAATGGGCTTGGGGTCTTTGAAATCGGCATCGGGCAGGAAGCGGATCTGAGGGCGCTGGCGGCGGAAAACCATCTCGACGTGGCTGAGGTGCGGCCCGATTTTGAGGGCATATCCCGCGCGGTAGTCATGCGGCATCAGCCGATATGAAAAAAGCGGTTGGCTTTAAGGCCTGTGGTTGATAATGTAAAAGAGCTTGATCAAAAAGGCCATCTGTGGGTTGTTGTAACCTCGTTAGGCCAAACAAGCGGTACGGGCCTTTATATCTGGCAATGACCATGTTGCTGCCTATTAGAAGTGCCCCTCCAGAAAAACAATTTGGACCTTCATTCAGGAACTGGCCCGTCAGGAATGGCCCGCTCCCATGTAAAGTGCCATGAACAGGAAAGCGCTGTGGTAAGCCCATGAATGTAAAGCGGATGCGGACCAGACATCATCGTTCTGGCGGGAGCAGTGGATCGTCCTCCAGGCAGTCGAGCGGCCAGATTCCCATGAACCGGAACCACGTTTTCGACAGCCATGGCCCGGATGTGAGGGTGCGCGGCACCGCCCAGCAGCTTTTTGAAAAATATCTCCAGCTTGGCCGCGATGCCACAGGCTCTGGGGATCGTGTGGCGGCTGAAGCCTATTTCCAGCATGCCGAACATTATTTCCGTATCATGAACGCCATGGCGCAGGCCGCTCAGCAGAGCCAGATCGAGCGAGCCGAGCGTCAGGCCGGTCGCCAGCAGCGTAACCAGAATAACGCGGCGGAAGACGGCGAGGATAAAGCGCCTGAAGCCGATGCGGAAGAAGAGGGCGAAGTCAGGGATCTGGCTATGGAACCGCAGCCCGAACTGTCAGAGGGCTAAGCAGTTCCAGCGCTCTTCCCATGTCATAGCTTGATTGTGGCTGATGGCATGGGAAGGGTGATGTCCATGCAGAATCTATACGCATGACGCGCAAAGACGCACGGCTATTGCCGTGGTGTCTTTGAAAAAACCAAGTTTTTATGAAGAAAAACTGGTAGCGGCGGACGGATTTGAACCGCCGACCAAGGGATTATGATTCCCCTGCTCTACCACTGAGCTACGCCGCCATCGTTTGTTGGCGCTGATCTACCGTGTTCCGGCATGGGCGTCAACCCGTGTTTATGGTTTTTGTTTCTTTTTGTAGATCATGTGCTTACCGCAGGGTCCTTACGGCCCGAGGTTGCCTGAACCGAAGATATAATTACTGACCTGCTGCTCAAGGCTCGTGGGTTCCTGTGTGTGGGTCAGCAGGGCACCGGGAGGGGCGTATGTGCTGTCATGCCCCGGTTCGATCATAAGCGCGTTTTCCGATGCCAGCGTGGCACTGCCAATGCTGAGCGTGCTGTCCTGTGGTAGCCGTAGCGACGAGGCGAGCCGAAAGCGCACAAGTGCCATTTGGCTGGCGGGGTCCAGAGTAATGGAAGATACCCGCCCGACCCGCACGCCTGCCAGTTCTACATCCGCGCCACGGGTTAGCCCGTTTGCTGAAACAAACCGGGCGGACAGTTCGTAGCCATTGCCGCCGGGGGCTTTTTGTGTTCCCAGCGCGTAGGAGGCAAAACCCGCCGCAGCCAGCAAAACAGCGCCACTGAAAATCCATGCGCCTGTGCGGCTCTGCCTCATCATGTTTTTACCTTCTTTTATGGCTACCTGTTCCCGGCCTGTTATCAGGGCCGGACGAAAACCTTGCAGCCATCGGGGGCATGGTGCAAGGACATCAATAAGAAAAGAGTAATGGGGATACAGGCGCATATGTCGTACATGCAGGCATTTATCATGGCGTTGCTGCAAGGCGCGACAGAGCTTTTCCCGGTCAGTAGTCTGGGGCATGCCGTTATTCTGCCAGCGTTGCTGCACTGGAATTACGACCTGCACGATGTGTCGTTCCTTCCTTTTCTGGTCATGCTGCATCTGGGCACCTCTGTTGCCCTGCTGGTGTTTTTTTTCAGGGACTGGCGTGCGCTGTTTCTGGGGGCTGTTGGGCGAGACGGGCAGCGTATCCAGCTTGAAAGCCTGCATATTTTCTGGCTGCTGATTGTTGCAACCATCCCTGCGGTTGTGGTGGGGGGGCTGTTCGAGCATCTGCTCCGTTCGTTTTTTGGCTCGGCCTCATCGGCGGCGGTGTTCCTGTTTCTGAACGGGCTTTTGCTACTGCTGACAGAGCGGCTGCGCAGCAGTGTGGTTACCCGTGAGGTGCGCTGTATCGCCGGGCTGACCTCGCGTGATGCCGTGGTGATCGGTCTGTTCCAGTGTCTGGCGTTTTTTCCCGGCCTGTCGCGCTCGGGGGCGACAATCTGCGGTGGGCTTTTGCGCGGCCTGCACCATGATGCGGCGGCACGCTTTTCCTTTCTTATGGCGCAGCCTGTCATTATTGCCGCGACCGTGCGCGAGGGTTTCAAGCTGTGGCATGCGCCGCCGGATGCAGGGCAGATCCACCTTGCCATGGCGGCAGCCGTTGTCGCCGGGGTTACCGCGTTGGCCAGCACCGCGTTTCTCATGCGTTATTTCCGCAGTCATGACCGCTGGGCCATGACCCCCTTTGCCCTGTACTGCATGGTGCTGGGTGGCGTGGCGTTTCTCGCCTTGCGTTTCATGGGCTGAGGCAGGCGGATATGGCGGCAGTGCCGTCTGTGCACCGTCGCAAGCGGCTTGAACATGCGGGGCGCGAAAGTGCCGCGGGCTCTTTGCGCCGCACGCTGGGGCCGGTGCATCTTGTCCTGCTTGGGGTCGGGTCTACGGTCGGGGCTGGTATTTATGTCATGACCGGTGTGGCGGCGGCGGATTACGCCGGGCCAGCCGTGCTGCTTTCCTTTATGCTGGCGGGGGTGGCCTGCCTTTTTACCGCGCTATCCTACGCCGAACTGGCGTCTCTTATGCCGGTGGCCGGGTCGGCCTATACCTACGCGTATGTTTCGCTCGGTGAAGGCTGGGCATGGGCTGTTGGCTGGCTCCTGCTGCTTGAATACGGCATTTCCTGTGCGGGTGTGGCCTCGGGGCTGTCGGGCTATCTTGTCAGCCTGCTGCATGATTTCGGCATGCTGGTGCCTCAGTCCCTGAGCGCGACAACCGTGCAGGTGGCGCAGGGGGCTTCTACCCAGACGGTGCATTTCGGGCTGAGGCTTGATTTGCCGGGGGCCGCTTCCATCCTGCTTGTAACCAGTGTGCTGCTTGTGGGGGTGCGGGAGTCTTTTCGTATCAATGCCGCTATTGTGCTCCTCAAGGTCGGGGTGCTGCTTCTGTTTGTGGGGGTAGGGGTATGCTGGGTCCGGCCTGCGTTATGGACCCCCTTTATCCCGGCTTATGAAGGCGGATTGCATTACGGTGTGCCGGGTATTTTTCGCGCCGCATCGCTGATTTTTTTCGCTTATGTCGGGTTTGAGGCGGTTTCCACCGCAGCGGGAGAGGCCCGTAACCCCCGTCGCGATGTGCCTCTGGGTATTGTCGGGGCGCTGGTCGTGTGTACGGGGCTTTATATGGCCGTGGCTGCTGTGCTGGTGGGCGTGGTGCCATGGCGGGGGCTCGGTGTGGCAGACCCGCTGGCCGTGGCGGTTGGGGTTATGGGTCAGCCATGGCTTGCTTTGTGTATCAAGCTTGGGGCGGTTATCGGCCTGTGCTCGGTTTTGCTGGGGTTGTTATACGCCCAGAGCCGCATTTTCTATACAATGGCGGAAGACGGCCTGCTTTCCGCTTTGTTTCGCAGGCTGCACCCACGCTTTCTCACCCCATGGCACGGAACACTGGTGTTGGGTGTCGGGGTTGCTCTGGCAACGGCGGTGCTGCCGGTTGAAATGATTGGTGATCTGGTAAGCCTTGGCACGGCCATGGCGTTTGGGGTCGTATGCCTGACGGTTATCTGGCTGCGGAATGTCGAGCCGGATATGCCGCGTGTCTTCCGGGTGCCTCTGGGCGGGTTTTGGATACGGGGTATCTGGATTGGTTATGTGCCGCTGTTGGGTGTGCTGTTCTGCCTTGTCATGATCGCGCCGCTTGGTGTCGACATGGCGCTGGCGTTGTGGCAGGGCAATCCGCTGCCAGTTGCGCTGCTTGTGGGTTACGCGCTGGCGGGCTGGGCGTTTTATCGGTTTTACGGGCGCCATCATTCACGGATGGGGCAGGCGGAATCCGGCCCGTGAGGCCAGAACCCGCCTAGTCGTTGGGGGGGTAGGAAGCCAGAAGCCTTTTCTGCCACCGCCAGAGGCGAATGCCGCGCCACAGATTGGTAGGCCGCCACCCTTGCGCGACCTTGCTTGCACCAATGCGAAAGCTTTCGCCGTAGTGGTGAAACTGGGCTGCGTAGGCTTCCTTGAGTGTGGTGCGGGAATCCCAGATATGGGTGGCTTCGGAGCCGACACCGTTGATTTCGATAATTTCGAAATCCTCCCCGTTACGCAGGGCCTCGCGTGAGCGGAATTTCACATCGATCCGCCCGAAATGAAAATCGGGAATATCCTGCATGATCGCGTCTATGCGCGCGGTGAGGGCAGGGGTGATGTCCTCCTTGCCGTTATGGAAGACCGCGCCCTTGCAGTGGTTGCCGGTAAAGAGCAGTTCCATCCGCTCGCCTTCAGGCAGAACGGTGTGCAGGCGTTCTTTCAGGCGTTTTTCATACAGTTCTGGCAGGCGGGCTGCGCGGTTGTCCTGACGGATAAGCTCCAGAACCGTGTCGCGGCCGTTGCCGGTTATGCTCGGGATGTCCTTGTAGGTCAGGGACGAAATATGGCCCTGAGGGTCATCGGGGTGGCGGATGTAGAACAGCCCCGCCTCATGCGGCAATAAAATGAGGCGCTGGATAACCAGATCGATCCCGCGCGGAAAAGCCGTCAGTGTTTTTTCCAGATCAGCCTGTGTGCGCACAAGGCGTACGCCGGTGCCGTTGCAGCCAATATCGGGTTTGACCACTACAGGCAGCTCAAGGCCTTTGGCCTTGATGGCAGCACGTGCGCGGGCCGCGTCGTCCTTGCCGGTGGTCAGGGTTGTGTAGGGGGCAATCCAGCCGGAGGCGTATGAGCCTGCCATGTCCAGAATACTGCTTTTGCTTTCTCCACACAGCCCGCCGGTGACAATGCGCGGGTTGGCGGCGGTCGGCACGGTCAGGCTGCGATAGCGTAGGCCGAGCAGGAACCAGTACAGCACTACCGGGGTATAAAAGAGCCAGCCGGGCCAGAATTCAAACAGGGAGAGCGGGTTGGCCGCCTTGGCTGAAGTATCGTCGGTCATGAGTTGTGGTTTTTCCTGATGCGGGCGGCAACCCGCCCCGAAAGGATCATGAGTGCCGCAAAACCTGCAATGCCAGCCCAGCGCCACGCGCCCAGATGCGCCAGCAGGAAAGCGCCGATTTTGAGCGAAAGTAGGAACAGCCCTGTTGTCCACAGCATGGTGGCCAGCACGGTGGCCAGTGTGAAGGTTTTCAGCCCCGCACGAAAAAAACCACACGCGGTATAAAGCGGCAGGCGCGTGCCGGGAATGAAACGGCTGATAAAGACAGCCTTGAACAGGTTGCGTGTCAGCCACTGGCGTTGCTGGCTAATACCCGGCATGTCGACCCATCGCCGGGCGGGTGGCCAGCATGCCGCCAGAGCGCCAAGGCCATACAGCCCGACATCGCCCAGAACGATTCCTGAATAAAGCGCCGTCAGCGCCGCGAAAGGGGATACGACATGGAGCTGAACCTGAATGGCGGTAATCAGCGTTGCGGCGTCTTCCAGCACAAAGGTGGCCAGAATGATGATGACAACCTGCATGAAAGGGCTTGCGGCTGTCAGGTGAAGGACATGCTCAAGCAAGGAACCCCGGCTCTCCTCTCCTGTTGTGCGGGTCTGTGCCCGGTTGGGATACAGGGCAGGATGAACCCGTTGCAGGAGGCGCTCAAGCCGGTGTCCTGTCAAGCTGGAGCACGGCAGGCCCCATACGGGAAAAGAGAGTGGATGAACGCGCGAACAGGGTGCTAGACGGGAAGGCGTCAGTCATGGCACAGGCGGCGCAAGGCAGCCGGGACGAGGGGATAATGGATAGAAGAACTCTGCTTGTTCGCGGTTTGGCCGCCACGGCCTTTACGGGGCTTTCTAGTGTGCCTGTGTGCAGGGCATGGGGGCAGCCTGCTACCTATGCCGCCTTTCTGGCCGGTGTCAGGCACGAGGCGCTGGGGCAGGGCCTTCCGGCGGGGGTAATCGATCAGGCATTGGCCCTGTGCAAAACCCCCAATGCAGCCGTTATCAAGGCGGATCGGCACCAGCCGGAGCAGGTTCTGACATGGGCGCAGTACAAGGACAGGGTGCTGACGGAAAAAAAGCTGTCCGATGGCCTCCAAGCCATGACGGAACAGGGCGAGCGCATCGGCCAGATTGGCGGGCAGTACAAGGTTAGCCGGGGCGTGATTGCTGGCATCTGGGGGCTGGAATCTGCCTATGGCACCCGTATGGGCAAGTTTTCCGTTATCGATGCGCTGGCCACACTGGCTTTTGAAGGGCGGAGGGCTGCGTTTTTCAGGGGCGAGCTTTTCAAGGCGCTGCATATTCTTGCCCAGGGCGGTATGGAGCCGCGCGCCATGCTGGGCAGCTATGCGGGGGCGATGGGGCAACCCCAGTTCATGCCCAGCGCCTATGAGCGTTTTGCTGTCAGCTACCCCGAAGGCGGACGGCCCGATATCTGGCGTAACGAGGCGGATGTATTCGCCTCCATTGCCAATTATCTGGCCCGGAGCGGCTGGCAGGATGGGGCAATATGGGGCGAAGCCGTGATTGTGCCGGATTCCATGGCTCAGGCCCAACTCGGGCGCAGCCATGTCAGGCCGCTATCATGGTGGGTGCAGCAGGGTGTGCGGCCCCGTGCCGGGCGTTTTGCCGATAATGCGGCTATGGGGGCGGTTATCCGCCCGGATGGGCCCGGTGGTGAAGCGTTTGTCGTTTACCATAATTTCAATGTAATACGCCGTTACAACGCTTCGGACTTCTATGCGCTGGCGGTTGGTATTCTGGGTGATGCGATAACGTGAAAAAAGCGGTTTTATGTATGGGTTTGCTGCTGGTGGCCTGCCGGCGCGAGCCACAGGCAACGCCTGACCCGCATTACGTAACCGGAGCTTCATGGCAGGCGGACGGGCGGTGGTTCTACCCGCGTGAGGATTTTGCGTGGCAGGATACAGGGCTTGCCGTACGTGACCATGGGCAGGACGGCGAACTCACCGCCGATGGCGAAGTGCGTGACAGCATGGCCATGACCGGCGCGCACCAGACCCTGCAACTACCGGCCATTGTAAGCGTAACCAATCTTGAAAACGGGCGTGAGGTGGTGGTTCGTCTGAATGACCGTGGCCCTGCACAGGCCGGACGCATGCTGTCGCTTTCAGCGCGGGCGGCTGATCTGCTGGGCATGGGAGAGGGCCCGGCCCGCGTGCGGGTTGTCGAGAACGAAGCGGAAAGCCGCAGGCTGGCGGAAATCCTGCCCGGTGCGCCGAAGCTCGAAATCAGTGCGGCCCCGCGTGAGGGTGTTACCCAGACGGACCTGTCCGGACAGGGGAGTTCTACCGTGGGTATGGCGGTGCAGGCGGGAGATGCCGCCACGCCGAAAACAGGCCTGACGCTACCCGCTCTGCCCGCCGAGGTTAGGCAGGGTTGGGCCGCGCCGGGTATGCTCTGGGTAGAGGTTATGGACCTGACATCGCGCTACAGCGCCATGGTTCAGGCAGCCCGATACGGGGGGGTGATACGCCCTGATCTGACTGCCGGACATGGCATGATGTGGGCGGTGCGCTTTGGACCGTTTACGACTATACAGGACGCGGATTCAGCGCTGAGACGGGCACTGGCCGCCGGACTGACTGGCTCTCATATCGTCGTCGAATAGGAAAACATGTTGCAGACCCGACGGTTCTTACTCACAGGGGGCGCAGCCCTTTTTTGTGGCGGTGTTTCGAGCAGCCTTGTGGCGGATGCCTGGGGCAAAACGCGTGGCCGTGCGGCAACTGCCGCAAAACAGGCCCCGGCCGATGCGCCGCCGCCCGCCCCGGCCACAACGCCCGTTGGCCCGGTCGAGACCTCCGCGCGCTGGGCCTGCATTCTTGATTACAGCAGTGGTGCGCCACTGCTGGAAAAAAATGCCGACGAGCGTATGCCCCCCTCATCACTAACCAAGATGATGACAGCCTATGTCACGTTTGGCATGCTGCGTACGGGGCGCCTGAAACTCGATCAGACCCTGCCTGTGAGTGAGCGCGCATGGCGTATGCAGGGCTCTAGAATGTTCCTGCCGCTGGGCCAGAGCGTGTCCGTGCAGGACCTTATTCAGGGCATGGTCATTCAGTCCGGTAACGATGCGTGTATTGTTCTGGCAGAGGGGATCGCCAGTTCGGAGGAGCAGTTCGTCGCGCTGATGAACGAGACCGCCGCGCGTCTGGGGCTCAGCAATTCCCACTTCATGAATGCGACCGGTTGGCCCGCGGAGGGGCATTATATGTCCGCGCGGGACGTGGCGTATCTCGCGCTGCGCCTGATTCATGATTTCCCAGAATATTACCACTTCTTTTCCGAAAAAGAGTTTTTCTACAACAATATCCGTCAGGAAAACCGCAACAGTCTGGTGGTGAAAGGTCTGGCCGACGGGCTGAAGACCGGCCACACGGATGCAGGTGGTTTTGGGCTCTGCGCCTCGTCCGAGCGTGAGGGCAGGCGGGTTATCATGGCCATTAACGGGCTTACATCCTCTGGCGAGCGTGGCCGTGAGGGTGAACGGCTCATGGGCTGGGCTTTCGCCAATTTTGAAACCGCTTGGGTTGTCCATAAAGGCGATATCGTAGAGCAGGCCCCGGTATGGATGGGGGCCGAGCGCACAGTGGCTCTGGTCGCGGCACAGGATCTGAAACTGCTTCTGCCCCATGGCTGGCGCAATGGCACCCAGCTTGCGCTGGACTATAACAGCCCGCTGGTGGCCCCCGTTACGCAGGGGCAGGTTGTGGGCCGCATTACCGTTTCTCTACCGGGCGGTAAGCAGGCGCAGGTGCCGGTTGAAGCCGCAAGCTCCGTGCCTGCTCTTGGCCTTGTCGGGCGGGCCGCGCGCAGGCTGCATCTGTAACGGGTATGTACAAGGGTGTGTTTATAACGCTTGAGGGCGGTGAAGGCGCAGGCAAGTCCACCCAGTTACGGCTGGTGGGCGAAGCCCTGCGTGAACGCGGGCATGACGTGCTGATTACGCGCGAGCCAGGAGGTTCTCCCGGCGCGGAAGACCTGCGCCAGCTCCTGCTGTTCGGCAATAATCCGCTTTCTCTGCGGGCCGAAATTCTGGCGCATTTCGCCGCACGTTACGACCATGTGGATCGTGTGATCCTGCCTGCGCTTGAAGCAGGGCAGATTGTCCTGTGTGACAGGTTTACCGATTCCACGCTGGCCTATCAGGGCTATGGCCGTGCGGCGGGGCAGGCGGATATTCTGGACTTGATCCATAACCTGACCGCTATGCTGGCCCTCCGGCCGGACAGGACTTTCCTGCTCGAAGTGCCGCGCGCCATTGCCCGCCAGAGGCTTGCCGCCCGTGCAGGACGCCCGGACCGATACGAGCAGGCGGATGAAGACTTTCATGCGCGTGTGGCGGAGGGTTTTGAGGCCATGGCCCTCCATGAGCCTGAACGGGTCAGGCGTGTGAACACGGCGCAGGAAGAGGCCGGGCAGATCAGCCACCGGATTGTGGAGGATATTCTGGCTCTGGTCTGTCAGGCGTGAGGCCGGGCATGGGGGAGACAGCCGCCATTACAGGCCCACGCCTTGCCTCGCTGGCATTGCAGGGGCACGGGACCGGGCTTGACGCATTCCGTCAGGCGCTGGAGCGGGGCTGTATGCCCCATGCGTGGCTGATTACCGGCCCGCCCGGTATTGGCAAGGCCACGTTTGCCTTTGCGCTGGGGCGTCTGTTGCTGGGTGCCACGCAGGCGGACAGCCCGGCAGGCCGGCGCGTTTCTGCTGCCACCCATGCCGACCTATTGGTGGTTGAGCGCGGTTTTGATGAAAAGCGCCAGCGCTATCGCTCCGAGATCGTTGCGGACGATGTGCGGCCCATCAATGCGTTTTTGCGCCGTACCGCAGCGGAAGGTGGCTGGCGCGTTGTTATTGTCGATGGCGCAGAATGGATGAACCGCAGTGCGGCCAATGCGCTACTGAAAATACTCGAAGAGCCCCCGCCCGCCACAATCCTGCTGCTGACAAGCTCAGCCCCCGGACGTCTGTTGCCGACTATTCGCAGCCGGTGCCGCAGGCTTGCGCTCGGAGGGCTTGATGCCCGCACCATGGTGGCGGTACTGCGCACTATAGCGCCTGAGGCCGATCCGGCTGAGCTGGAGCGCGTGACTGCGCTGGCCCATGGGGCCCCCGGCCGCGCACTTGCCCTGCTGGCCGATACGCAGGGGGAAATCGCCCGTTGTGTCGAGCGCGTATGTGCAGGTTTCAGCGCATTGGAAGGTTATGAAGTCGCGGAAATGGTTCTGCGCAAGGAATATGGTTTCGATCTGTTTTTCAGCCTGTTATCAGATCGGCTTCAGGTGGTGGCCAGACAGGCCGCGCTGAGTGGAAGCGCTCATGGTCTTGCCTGTGCGCGTGCATGGGAGACCCTTGTACGCCTATATGGTGAAACAGAGCGTTTCAACCTGGATAAACAGGAAGCCCTACTCGAAGCCATGACGATTGCGAGCCAAGCATGACCCGTCGTTTTTACGTTACTACTCCCATCTATTATGTAAACGGTGCGCCGCATATCGGGCACGCCTATACATCTATCGCGGCGGATGTCATGGCGCGGTTCCACCGTCTGGCCGGTCATGATGTGTTTTTTCTGACCGGCACGGACGAGCATGGGCAGAAGGTGGAGCAGGCAGCACAGGCCGCCGGTGTTGAGCCGCAGGCCTTTGTTGACCGTATTGCCGCTGATTTCCGCGATATGGCTGATTCCATGGCCATTTCGTATGACGATTTTATCCGCACGACCGAGCCGCGCCACGTGACCGGCGCGCAGGCCCTGTGGGAACGTGTCGCGCAGAACGATGCCATTTATCTTGGCGCGTATGAAGGTTGGTACGCCCTGCGGGATGAATGTTTCTACGGTGAGGACGAACTGACCACCGGGCCAGATGGCCAGAAGCTGGCACCCACGGGCGCTCCGGTGGAGTGGGTCAAGGAGCCCTCTTACTTCTTCCGTCTTTCCGCGTTTCAGGACCGGCTGCTGGAACTGTATGAGCAGTGCCCGGAGTTTCTGGGCCCACATGGCGCGCGTAACGAGATTATCAGCTTTGTCCGTCAGGGACTGCGAGACCTGTCAATCAGCCGCACGAGCTTTAAATGGGGTATTCCCGTTCCGGGGGATGAGGCCCATGTCATGTATGTGTGGTTTGATGCGCTGGCCAATTACCTGAGCGCGCTGGGCTTTCCTGACATGGATGGTGCACGGGCGGCCTACTGGCCAGCGGACCTGCATCTTGTCGGCAAGGACATTGCACGCTTTCACGCTGTTTACTGGCCTGCGTTCCTTATGGCTGCGGGCATTGATGTGCCCCGCCGGATTTTCGCCAATGGCTGGTGGACGGTCGAAGGCCAGAAAATGAGCAAGTCGATCGGCAATGTTATTGACCCGCGCGATCTCGTGCGTGAGTTCGGCCTTGATGCGGTGCGTTTCTTCCTCCTGCGTGAAGTGCCCTTTGGCGGGGATAGCGATCTGTCGCGCAAGGCGCTGATTACGCGCAATAATGTCGAGCTGGCCAATGATCTGGGCAACCTTGCCCAGCGCACGCTCTCACTGGTTGCGAAAAACTGCGAGGCGATGATTCCTGCGCGGGGTGAGCCAACGGTTGAGGATACGCAGCTTCTCGCACAGGTGGCGGTGCTGCCCCAGCTTATGGCAACGCAACTGGAACGCAGTGCCCTGACGGATGCGCTGGAGGATGTCTGGAAGGTTATCCGCGCTTGCAATGCGTATATCGACCATCAGGCACCTTGGGCGTTGCGCAAGACTGACACGGTGCGCATGGCCAGTGTCCTGCGGGTGCTGCTGGATGCGCTGCGGGGTATTGCCACGGTTCTTCAGCCTTTCATGCCTCAGACCATGGAGCGTATGCTCGACCAGCTTGCTGTGCAGCCCGACGAGCGGAGCCTTGCCGCACTTGAGGTGCCTCTGCCTGCAGGGCGCGCGCTTCCTGCACCACAGGGACTGTTCCCCCGCTATGTCGAGCCGGAAGCAACGCCATGAGTAGCGTCGCAAATGGAGTGGGTCAGGGCTTTTTGATCGATACCCACTGCCATCTCGATCATTTTTCCGATGAGGAACTGCCCCTCCTGCTGGATGAGGCCCGGCAGACAGGGCTTGCCGGTCTGGTTACGATCGGCACGCGCCTGTCACGTGCAGGCGAACAGCTTGCGCTGGCAGGCCATGATAAACCGGACCTGCGTGTCTGGTGCACGATTGGCACTCATCCTGACCATGTGGATGAAGAACATCTGCCCCCGGCTGAGCAGATTGCCGCCATGGCCGACAGGCCAGAGGTAATCGGCATTGGTGAAACCGGACTGGACTATTTCCATGGCGAGGACGCCATACGCCCGTTGCAGCAGGAGAGTTTTCGCCGTCATATCGCAGCGGCACGTCTGCTGGATGTGCCGGTGATCATCCATGCCCGTCAGGCGGATGACGATGTGGCGGCAGTGCTGGAAGATGAATACGCCAAAGGTGCGTTCCCTATTCTTCTGCACTGCTTTGCATCCGGGCCGGAACTGGCGCAGCGGGTGCTGGCACTTGGCGGTTATGTCAGCTTTTCGGGCATAGCAACCTTTCCCAAATGCGATGAAATTCGTGCAGTGGCCCAGAGCGTGCCGGATGAGCGGATTGTCGTGGAAACGGATGCCCCCTATCTGGCGCCGGTGCCTAGGCGCGGTAAACGCAACCAGCCCGCATGGGTGGCCTATACGGCCGAGCGTCTGGCGCAGGAGCGGGGCATGGATAAAAGCGCGTTTGCAGACCTGACAACGGCCAATTTCTTTCGCCTGTTCCGTAAGGCAATCTAGGGAGCGGGTTTATGAAAGTGGTTGTTCTGGGCTGCGGCGGCTCTGCTGGTGTACCCATGGTCGGTGGTGAAGACGGCGGAGGGGACTGGGGCGACTGCGACCCTAGCGAACCCCGCAACAGGCGCACCCGTTCCTCTATCCTCTTGCAGATGGATAATGGCGAGGCCGTGCTGATCGATACCGGGCCAGACCTGCGTGCGCAGCTTCTGGCGCAGCGTATCAGCCGCTTTCAGTCCATTATCTATACGCATGGCCATTCCGACCATGTCGATGGCATTAACGAGGTGCGTGCCGTCAACCGAGTGATAGGCCAGCCTATTAAGGCCTATGGCATGGCCGAGGTTCTGGCCGAAATTGAACAGCGCTTCAGTTTCGTGTTCAAGCCATGGAAGCCGCCGGGTTTTTTCCGGGCGGTGCTGGAGGCTCATCCTTTCGAAATCGGCAAGGAAACCGCGATAGGCAGTTATGCCTTCACGTTTATCGAGCAGCAGCACGGTTATGCTGGTTCTAGCGGCGTGCGATGCGGGAATTTTGCCTACAGCACGGATGTCGTGGAGCTTTCAGAGCAGAGCCTGAATGTGCTGGAAGGTGTGGATACTTGGATTGTGGACTGTTTTCAGCTCGCACCCCATGTGGCTCATGCCTGGCTTGACCGGGTGATGGAATGGCGTGAGCGGATAAAGCCCCGGCGCACGATCCTGACCCATATGGGGGTTGCCATGGACTGGGCATCACTCTGTGCAATTCTGCCCGATGGGGTGGAGCCTGCATATGACGGCCTGAGCATCGACCTGCCAGACCCACCACGGGCGAACAACCAGCCAGTAGCGTAAAAAGGCCATGAAGCGGGGCGGTGATGCCGCCCCGCATTCAGGCTAGCGGCTCATCAGAACGGTCAGGTCCGCGTGTTCGAGAACATGGCGGGTAACACCACCCAGAATAAGCTGGCGCAGGCGTGAGTGAGAATACGCCCCCATGGCCAGCAGGTCGGCGCCGAAATC
This sequence comes from Acetobacter papayae, assembly GCF_047721125.1. Classification (NCBI taxonomy): domain Bacteria; kingdom Pseudomonadati; phylum Pseudomonadota; class Alphaproteobacteria; order Acetobacterales; family Acetobacteraceae; genus Acetobacter; species Acetobacter papayae. Next base: position 92,659 of record NZ_JBDNWF010000001.1, read on the forward strand.
CGTGCAGGCGGCCATAAGTCCTTTACCGACATCGCGATCCACCGGAGGGAACTCCACCGCATCGGCCTCAATGCCGTGCAGGGCCAGATAGTCCAGCACGTCCTGTGCGCTGGGGCCACGGCGCTGGTAGTCCTCGCAGTGCAGAACGCGCACGGCCTCGGCCTCGGCGGCCCATGCTAGTGCGCCATGCAGCGCGGCGGAGGATTCCGCCGTGCCGTTCCACCCGATGCACACGCGCTTGATCAGCCCCACGGGAGGCGTGCGTGGCGCCATCACTACGGGGCGGCCACTATCGAACAGCACGGCATGCAATGTTTCGGAAGAGGAAACCTCGCGGCCTGAATCCGGGTGCGGCACCAGCGTAAAATCGGACAGACGGGCGTGGGAGGGAATGATCTCGCTTTCAACGCCGCGCAGAACGGTAAAGCTGACACTGGGGAAAGGCAGGCCGTTGGCCGAATGACGCGAAACCAGCGGCACATCAGGGTTAGCTGCGGCAAAGCGCTCGAAAAGCGTGTGCACATCATGGGCATGGCGCGAGCTTTCGTGCTCCGCCGAGCGCATGAGTTCTTCCACCATCGCCCCGGACAGGCCTTCGCCCGCAAGGGGGGCAATGTCCCGTCCGTCGGTTCTGACATGTAATATGGCCAGATGCGCGCCGAAACGCCGTGCGAAATTATAGCCTCGTGTCAGGGCCGCCTCTCCATTGGAGACGCTGGGCATGGGCAGCAGGATTTTTCGCACTTCTTTCATGGGGCTTCCTTCCTTCGGGCCGTGTTTACATCTTATTACGCCAGACCATCATCGACGTTGCGCTGGATCAATGTCCAGCCGGGTTCTCTTCCGGCTGGCAGAGTGGGGGCTGATCGGGCAGGGCTGTGGCTCAGGGATAAAGGCGTGTGACCTGCCAGCCTGCATCTGCCCGCTCCCAGATTGCGCGGTCATGCAGCCTGAACGGGCGTTCCTGCCAGAATTCGAAATGTTCGGGGCTAACGCGGTAGCCGGACCAGTTGGCGGGGCGCGGAATGGCTCCTTCACCATAGCGGGCCTCTGCATTGTGCAGGCGTTCTTCAAACACCGCGCGGGAGGCCAGCGGGCGGGACTGGTCAGAGGCAATGGCTCCCAGACGCGAGACCCGGCTACGACTCGCAAAATAGGAGTCCGCCTCGGCAGGGCTCACAGGGCTGACAGGGCCTTCGATTCGGATCTGCCGGCGCAGGCCTTTCCAGTGGAACAGCAGCGCCACATGCGGATTGGCTGCTAGTTCATTACCCTTGCGGCTATCAAGGTTGGTGTAGAAAACAAAGCCACGCCGGTCCGCACCTTTGAGCAGGACTATACGGGCGGAGGGGCGGCCATCTGGTGTTGCTGTGGCCAGCACCATGGCGTTCGGGTCGTTTATTTCGGTTTTTTCCGCCTCGGCCATCCAGCTTTCAAAGAGCGTGAAAGGGTCCGCTTGCAGGTCGATCAGCGGCAGGTCATCGCGCGGGGGAGCGGAAAGAGGCGAGGGGGTATCCGTCATGGCGTTTACTCGTATGCTGCGGTTTCTACTTCACTCATACTCCCGTGAAGGGCTGCTTTGAAGTATGGGAGTAGCGTTCGGGCTTGTTTCACCGCTCCGGGTGTGCGACCAACCACGGCGCAACACCCCACTGGTTTTCACTCGCATAGGCTGAGGTTATCGCATGTCTTCTTCCCACACTGTACCGGCCGCGCAGGGCACTCTGATGAAGGGCAAGAGGGGCCTGGTGATGGGAGTTGCCAATGACAAGTCCATTGCTTGGGCCATTGCCTCCGCCGTTGCGGCGCAGGGTGGCGAACTGGCCTTTACCTATCAGGGCGATGCACTGGGCAAGCGCGTGCAGCCGCTGGCGGAAAGTATTGGCGCAAAGCTGGTGCTGCCGTGCGATGTAACGGACGATGCTGCTATCGATGCCACTTTCGACATTCTTGAAAAAGAATGGGGTGAGTTGGATTTCGTGGTGCATGCCATTGGCTGGGCGGACAAGCAGTATCTGCGTGGTCGGTATGTTGATACCCCGCGTGAAGCGTTTCTGACCGCCATGGATATTTCGTGCTTCTCTTTCACGGCGGTGGCGCAGCGCGCAGCGCGGCTGATGAAAAAAGGCGGCTCGTTGCTGACGCTGAGCTACCTTGGGGCCGAGCGCGTTATGCCGCATTACAATGTCATGGGCGTGGCCAAGGCAGCGCTTGAGGCTTCCGTGCGTTATATGGCAGCTGATTTGGGGCGTGACGCCATTCGCGTCAATGCGATTTCCGCCGGCCCGATCAAGACGCTGGCCGCCAGTGGTATTGGTGATTTCCGCTATATCCTCAAATGGAACCAGTACAACGCCCCGCTTGAGCGGAACGTGACGCTGGAGGAAGTAGGCGGGGCAGGGCTTTATATGCTCTCCGACCTGTCTTCGGGCGTGACGGGCGAGGTGCACCATGTCGATTGCGGGTACCATATGGTGGGCATGAAAAACCCTTCCGCTCCTGATCTTTCTGTTGCCTCTGACTGAGGTTTAGCCGTGTCCTACAATACGTTCGGTCATCTGTTCCGTGTCACCACCTGGGGCGAAAGCCACGGGCCTGCCATCGGGTGTGTCATTGATGGCTGTCCGCCGCGTATTCCCCTGAGCGAGGCGGATATCCAGCCGTTTCTGGACCGCCGCAAGCCCGGCCAGTCGGCGTTTACCACGCAGCGGCGCGAGGCGGATGAGGTGCGTATTCTCTCGGGTGTCTTTGAAGGACAAACGACAGGCACGCCCATTTCTCTTATGATCGAAAACACCGATCAGCGTTCACGTGATTATGGAGACATCGCCCAGAGCTACCGGCCCGGTCATGCGGATCTGACCTATGACCTGAAATACGGTATCCGTGATTACAGGGGTGGTGGTCGTTCCTCCGCGCGTGAGACGGCCTGCCGTGTCGCGGCTGGGGCTGTAGCGCGTAAGGTACTGGGCGAAGGCGTAAAAATTCGTGGTGCGCTCGTGCAGCTAGGCCCGCACGACATCGACCGCACCCGCTGGGACTGGGCTGAAGTCGAACGCAATCCGTTCTTCTCGCCTGATGAGGGTGTTGTGGCTGCGTGGGAAGCGTATCTGCATGATATCCGCAAAGCGGGTTCCTCTATCGGTGCGGTGATCGAGGTTGTGGCTGAAGGCGTGCCAGCGGGCTTGGGTGCGCCCATTTACGGCAAGCTGGATGCAGATATCGCTGCGGCGTTTATGAGCATCAATGCCGTCAAAGGTGTGGAAATTGGCGATGGTTTTGCCGCCGCATCCCTGACTGGCCCAGAAAATGCCGATGCCCTGTATAGCAAGGATGGCCAGCTTACTTTTGGGGCCAATCATGCGGGTGGTATTCTGGGCGGGATTTCCAGCGGGCAGCCAGTGGTAGCGCGTTTTGCCGTTAAGCCCACAAGCTCGATGCTGACCCCTGTGGATTCCATTACCCGCTCAGGGCAGCAAACGCAGGTGGTGACAAAAGGGCGGCATGATCCGTGCGTGGGGATCAGGGCTGTGCCGGTGGGTGAGGCCATGATGGCCTGCGTACTGGCAGACCATCTGTTGCGGCATCGGGGGCAGACGGGAGGCTGAAACTAGCCTTCCAGCTCGGCGCGAAGGGTAATTTCGGCGCGGAACAGCTTGGAAACGGGGCAGCCCGCCTTGGCTTTTTCGGCCAGAGCCAGAAACTGCTCGGCAGTGGTTCCCGGCACGTTAGCCTTTAGGGTCAGGTCAATCTGGGTAATGCCGAACCCACCATCCGTCTTGTTGAGGTGAACAGCAGCTTCTGTCTGGATAGACTGGGCTGTTAGCCCGGCTTCTCCCAGAATGAGCGAAAGCGCCATGGAAAAACAGGCGGCATGGGCGGCCCCCAGCAGCTCTTCCGGGTTGCTGCCTGCCTTGCCTTCAAAGCGGGTGGCAAAGCCATAGGGCACAGCCTGCAACGCACCGCTTTCAGTGCTGATCGTGCCGTGGCCTTCGCGGATGGAGCCTTTCCAGTGTGCGCTGCCATGCTTGGTAATTGTCATACTGCGCTTTCCATTTTCTCATATGTGCCAGCAACCGGCCCGCTTGCGCAGAACCATGGTGGGTCCTGCGTCACAGCCCAGTCAGATCGTAGAGTAACGCGCGCGCAGGGGCAGGGTTTTCAACAAACGCTGTAATCTCGCTAAGGTGAGCAGGCGCGCGATGGATATAAGCCTATACTGCGCGCAGTAATGCAGCTAGCAATTAGGCCGCCGGTTACCTGTGGCTGCAAGAGCAGGAACCCGTGGCGAAAAATAAAAGCCGCCAGTCCGCTGAATGTTGTCCTTGCGGGGCTGAGTGGCAATGCGGAGACCATGATGAGTTCCAACTCGACCGATATTGCCTCTTCTGTTGATGTTGTCCTGATTGGCGGTGGCGTCATGAGCGCCACACTCGGGACTTTGCTCCGTCAGCTTCAGCCTGACTGGAAAATCAGCATTTACGAGCGGCTCGATACTGTTGCGGAAGAAAGTTCAAACGCCTGGAACAACGCAGGCACAGGACATTCAGCCCTGTGCGAGCTCAACTACACACCGCAGGGTGCAGATGGAAAGGTCGATATTTCCAAGGCTGTTGCGGTAAATGAGCAGTTTCAGGTTTCGCGGCAGTTCTGGGCTTATCTGGTCGAAAATGGCGTTATTCCTGCCGCGGGCGATTTCCTGACGGCTGTTCCCCATATGAGCTTTGTCTGGGGGGCCGATAACGTGGCCTTCCTGCGTAAGCGGCACGAGGCGCTGTCCGCTCACCCGCTATTTGCCGGTATGGATTATTCGGAAGACCGTCAGCAGATTGCCCAGTGGGCACCGCTGATCATGCAGAACAGGCCCAAAGGTGAGCCTATTGCCGTCACCCGCAGCCTGATGGGCACGGATGTCAATTTCGGCGCGCTGACACGCCTGCTGTTCAGCTATCTGTCCGGCACAAAGGGCTGCGTGCTGCATACCCGGCACGATGTGCAGGATATCCGCCGCGATGAAGATGGCCAGTGGCGGCTGAAAGTGCGTGACCTGCGTGAAAATACCGATCGTATCGTGCGCTCGCGCTTTGTCTTTATCGGTGGTGGTGGTGCGGCTCTGACCCTGCTGCAGAAAACCGGCATTCCGCAGGCGCAGGGTGTTGGTGGCTTCCCAGTCAGCGGGCAGTTCCTGCGCTGCACCAACAAGGCGCTGATTGCCCGGCATCGCGCCAAGGTTTATGGCAAGGCTTCGGTTGGTGCGCCGCCCATGTCCGTGCCGCATCTTGATACCCGCATGATTGATGGCAAGCCTGCGCTGCTGTTCGGGCCGTATGCCGGGTTCTCTACCCGCTTTCTCAAGCAGGGTTCGCTGATGGATCTGCCGCTTTCTGTGCGGCCGGGCAATATCGGGCCAATGCTGGCCGTTGCGCGTGATAACTGGCCCCTGACAAAATATCTGATCCAGCAGGTTATGCAGTCGCAGGAAGACCGGATTGCGGCCCTGCGCGACTTTATTCCCGATGCCAAGGCAGAGGATTGGGAGCTGGTGGTGGCTGGCCAGCGTGTGCAGATTATCAAGCAGGACCCGCAGAAAGGTGGCGTGCTTCAGTTCGGTACGGAAGTCATCGCCAGTGATGATGGTTCGGTGGCAGCCCTTCTTGGTGCTTCGCCCGGCGCTTCCACGGCGGCCCCGATCATGCTCAACGTTCTGCAGAAATGCTTTGCTTCCAAAATGCCCGAATGGACCGACAGGCTTAAGGCCATGGTGCCCTCATTCGGGCAGAAGCTGGCTAACAACCCGGCTCTGTGCCAGCAGCAGTTCGATCGGACCACGAAAATTCTGGGGCTCACGCTCTAGCAGCGTATGGGAGGCCGGGTTCTTGTGATGGACCCGGCTTTCGCACCTTTTCCAGCCTGTGCCGGTGCGCTTTATTGCGGGTCGGGCAGGGTGTTCACATAAGAGTGTTCAGGTCAGATCCGAAATGCTCATATCGGCCCGTTGCCACCATGGTGTGCGGGAGAAATCCGTTTGAGGGATGAACTCTTCGGGGTCGCCCGAAAAACAAACGGTATTAGTCGGCGTTTCCTGCAAGGAAAGTTCCGTGCAGTGCAGTACACCCCCCTCGTGCTTCAGGAATGCATTGATTTTGGCCATGAGCAGGCAGGCCATAAGCTCGGTTGTAGGGTCGCCCGGGGTTACGACAATCCGACGTGCGCGCGCGGGCTCGTGCACTAGAAACCAGTCCAGCAAAGGATCATCCTGCGCCAGTTGCAGGGCATGATCGAGCTTTTCATCCACAAAGCGGTGCCATGTGCCTTTGGCCCGTTGGAATGAAATGGCCATGTTGCCCAAGCCATCAAGACGGGCAGGGGTTGTGGCGTTCAACCGCACGGTCACGAGTTCATTATGCCCATGGGGCAGGGCACAGCTTTCCGATGCCCCGTGGATCAGGCGGTGGCCCATGGAAAAGCGGCGGGTAAAAACAAGTTCAGGCATGTTCGGCTTTCCTGGCCTGATAGGCTTCCCATCCGGTTTGCCGTAGGTGGCAGGCGGGGCAGGTGCCGCACCCATAGCCCCATGGATGCAGTGTTTCGCGCTGGCCGGTATAGCAGGTATGGCTTTCCCGGTTGATCAGGGAAACAAGGTCTTGCCCGCCGAGTTCTTCCGCTAGCATCCATGTTTCCGCCTTGCTCAGCCACATGAGCGGGGTATGGATAACGTAACGCCGCTCCATGCCTAGGTTGAGTGAGACCTGAAGCGATTTGATTGTGTCATCGCGGCAGTCAGGATAGCCGGAATAATCGGTTTCGCACACGCCGGTAATAATGTGCCGGATTGTGCGCCGTGCGGCCAGTGCTGCGGCAAAGGTCAGAAATAGCAAGTTGCGGCCCGGCACAAAGGTGTTGGGTAACCCACTTTCGGTTATGGTGATTTCCGCTTCGCGGGTCAGTGCTGTTTCCGAGACCATGTGCAGGGCGTCGAGTGGCAGAGTATGGTCGGGCCCAAGGCGCTCGCGCCAGAGCGGGTTGCTGGCTGCCATGCCTTCACGCAGGGCCGCACGGCATTCCAGTTCCACCGCGTGGCGCTGTCCATAATGGAAGCCCAGTGTTTCAACGCGATTGAAACGCGCCAATGCCCATGCCAGACAGGTGGCTGAATCCTGCCCGCCGGAAAACAGCACAATGGCAGCCTCGTGTTGATCTCTTTCAGCAAGCGGCATGGCTAGGGAATTCCGGTTAGTTTGTGGGTCTGCAGGGACAGCCCCCATTGTGGGTGCGCCAGACAATACCGGATGGCAGCCTGAAGGTTCTCGGCCTGATGCGCACCATCCATAGGTTGTAGCCAGAACAGGCGGAAATCAAGCTGAGCAAGATCTGCCGGGTCCAGTCCCTGCTGTGGGTAGACCAGCTTGAGTTCCGCCCCCTGTGTCTGGAGCAAAGGCGTGCCAGCCTTGGGGCTGATGCACAGCCAGTCTATGCCTTCAGGCGCGTGGAGGGTGCCATTGCTTTCAACGGCAATGTCAAAATCCAGCGCGTGCATGGCGGCAATCAGTGGAGCATCAAGCTGGAGCAGGGGTTCTCCCCCTGTAAAAACCACCAGTTTACGGCCACCGCCTTCGGCGTTGGCGGGCCAGAAGCTGTCAATCATGCCAGCCAGTGCGGCGGCGGTTTCAAACCGGCCGCCATTATCCCCATCGGTGCCGACAAAATCGGTATCGCAAAAGCGACACTGGGCGCTTTCGCGGTCCTGCTCCCGGCCCGACCACAGATTGCAGCCGGTAAAGCGGCAGAACACGGCAACGCGCCCTGCCTGTCCTCCTTCACCCTGCAGGGTGAGGAAAATCTCCTTGACGGTATAGCTCATCCTGTCCGGGGCGGGTTACAGGCCGATACCGGTGGTGTGCATGCCCAGATTCTGCATCAGAACGCGGTCACGCTGGGCCTGCGGGTTAGGGGTGGTCAGCAGGCGTTCGCCATAGAAAATGGAGTTCGCACCGGCCAGAAAGCACAGGGTCTGTGTTTCGTCCGTCATGTTTTCGCGCCCGGCGGCCAGTCGCACGCGGCTCTTGGGCATGGTAATACGCGCAGCGGCGATCATGCGTACGAAATCAAGCGGGCTGACTTCATCCGCCTTGGCCAGAGGCGTGCCTTCAACACGGACAAGCAGGTTGATGGGAACGCTTTCCGGGTGGGTCGGCAGGTTGGCGAGCGAGGCGATCAGCCCCGCACGGTCGCTCTCACCTTCGCCCATGCCAACAATGCCGCCACAGCAGACATTGATACCGGCATCACGCACGCTGGAGAGCGTATCGAGCCGATCCTGATAGGTGCGGGTGGAAATAATCTCGCCGTAATATTCAGGAGAGGTATCAAGGTTATGGTTGTAGTAATCCAGCCCGGCATCCTTCAGGCGCAGGGCCTGCGTGTCGTCCAGCATGCCAAGGGTTACACAGGTTTCCAGCCCGAGTTCCTTTACGCCTTCGATCATGGCGCACACGGTCTCAAGATCGCGCTCCTTGGGCGAGCGCCATGCAGCCCCCATGCAGAACCGTCCAGCCCCGGCGGCTTTGGCCTTGCGGGCCTCATCCAGAACCTTTTCGACAGCCATCAGCTTTTCAGCTTTTACACTGTCTTCATGCAGCGCGCTCTGAGGGCAGTAAGCGCAGTCTTCGGGGCATCCGCCGGTCTTGATCGACAGCAGCGTGGAAATCTGGATTTCTGTCGGGTCGAACGTCGCGCGGTGGACTGTCTGCGCGCGGAACATCAGTTCAGGAAAGGGCAGGTTCAATAGGGCCTGGATTTCCGACACACTCCAGTCGTGGCGCGTGGGCGCGGGAGCAGGGGAGTGAGAAAGGGGGGATGAACCATCAGCCATAACAGCAAACCGAACCAGAATATGAAGAAAGGAGCCTGAATATAGCTCGGCTGTGTGGGCAGCACCAGCATGTAATGCCCAAATGGGGTATCGCCGGGTCTGGAATGGCGTTGAGCATGGTGTTGCGGGCACACCCGCGCCGGTCATCCTGTTTAGCTGGAACGCGGCCAATTAGCGCATAAGATATATTATGCCAACAAAATTAGGGGCGCTAAATGGTTTGGTAAACAACATTCATCTGTCGTTAATTGTAGGGCGCAAGCCTGCATTGATGGTGAAAATAAGAGTTGTTGGGATATGAATGTGTCTGTATGAAGAGTTTAATTATTTTCATTCAATCGTTCGGAAGCGGTGTATAAGGCGTGGCCACGGTTTTTGAAAGAGACGATCAGGTGCTCGAACTTGAGGCATTGCGGGATAATCCCGTAGCGTTGCTGCGCGCAGCGCAGGCCCAGTTTGGCGAGAAACTGGCGGTTTTATCTTCTTTTGGTGCGGAATCTGCTCTGCTTTTGGCCATGGTGGCCGAGGCCGATCCTGCCATGCGTGTACTGTTCCTTAATACTGGCCGCCATTTCCCGGAAACTATAGCGTACCGGCGTGATCTGGCGGCGTTTCTTGGTCTGACCAATGTTGTCGATATTGATCCAGATCCCGCGCGCGTAGCCCAGAACGACCCCACGGGCGAACTCTGGGCGTTCGATCCTGATGCGTGCTGTGCCTTGCGTAAGGTGGAGCCCCTGCGTCTGGCTTCTCTGGGGTATGAGGCCATGGTGACGGGCCGCAAGCGCGGTCAGGCCTCTACTCGTTCGCAGATGGACGTTGTGGAACGTCGCGAGGATGGCCAGATCAGAATCAACCCGCTGGCCTACTGGAGCGCTGATGAAATTCAGGCCGAAATGGCACGGCGCGGCCTGCCCCCTCACCCACTGGTGAGTGAAGGGTATCCGTCAATCGGGTGCGAGCCCTGCACCGCACCTGTAGGTGGCGGGGAGGATGCCCGGGGTGGTCGCTGGGCGGGACTGAACAAGACCGAGTGTGGTATTCATGTCAGTTAGTCTTCTGACGGTCTGAATATCTGGGTGCCCAGTGCACGTTTTCATTCTTCATGCAGCCCGAGAACGGGGTTACGGATACTATGGATCATCTTGATCAATTGGAAGCTCAGAGCGTTTTCATTCTGAGGGAAGCCTATCGCAAGCTCAAGCCGCTGGCCATGCTGTGGTCTTTGGGTAAGGATTCGAACGTCATGGTCTGGCTGGCCAAGAAGGCGTTCATGGGGCGTGTGCCGTTCCCCGTCATGCACGTGGATACGGGCAAGAAATTCCCCGAAATGTACCAGTTCCGCGATGAGTACACCAAAAAATGGGAACTGGACCTGCTGCTGGGTGACTGCCCGCCGGTTGAAGAGATGGACCCCTCCCTGCCGCCGGCCGCGCGTTCCGCTGCCCGTAAAACCGCGGGTCTGGCTACCATGATCGAAAAGCACAAGCTGCAGGGCGTAATCGCGGGTATCCGTCGTGATGAGCAGGGCACTCGTGCGAAAGAACGCGTGTTCAGCCCGCGTGGCGCGAGCCATAAATGGGATATCCGTAACCAGCCGCCCGAGTTCTGGGACCAGTATGCCACCCCGCACGAGGAAGGCATGCATATCCGTGTCCATCCCCTGCTGTCCTGGCGTGAAATCGATATCTGGCGCTACATCGAGCGTGAAGGCATTCCGCTGGTTGACCTGTATTTCGCCAAAGACGGCAAGCGTTATCGCTCGCTGGGTGATTCCGATATTACATCTCCGGTTGAGAGCAATGCCTCCACCGTGGCGGAAGTGATCGAGGAACTGGAAACGACCAAAACATCCGAACGTGCGGGCCGCGCCATGGATCATGAGTCCGAGGATGCCTTCGAACGCCTGCGAGTGGCGGGCTATCTCTGATTACGTGCCGACCGGGATTGAAGCGAACATGACCAAGAACACCACCACCAGCCTGGATGCGGCAACGCCTATCGTTATTGTCGGGCATGTCGATCATGGCAAATCCACCCTGATCGGGCGCCTGCTGCATGACACGGATAACCTGCAGGACGGCAAGGTCGCGCAGATTATTGAATCGTCCAAAAAGCGTGGCCTCAAGATTGAGTGGAGCTTTCTGCTCGACTCCCTTCAGATCGAGCGTGATCAGGGCGTAACCGTTGATTCCACACGTATCCCCTTTAACCTGAAGGGCCGTGAATACGTTATTGTGGATGCGCCGGGACATCGCCAGTTTCTGCGCAACATGATCACAGGTGCTGCCGATGCCGAAGCCGCCGTGCTGGTGGTGGATGCCTCGGAAGGTGCGCGTGAGCAGACACGCCGCCACGCCATGCTGCTGCATCTGATCGGTATCCGCCATATCATCGTGCTGCTCAACAAGGTTGATCTGCTCGACTTTGATCAGGCCAAGATTGAAGCCGTGCAAGCCGATGTAACGGATCTGCTGACCCGGCTGGATCTCAAAGCCGCCCTGTTCGTGCCGGCTTCCGCGCGTGATGGCGATAATATAGCCGCCCGCTCCGAGAACATGCCCTGGTATACAGGCCCGACGCTGACCGAAGCGCTGGTGGCTGTACCCACGCCTGCTTCCCGCGCTGAGCTGGCTCTGCGCCTGCCGGTGCAGGATGTGTACCGTTTTGGCGACAAGCGCTACGTTGCGGGCCGTATCGAACGCGGCCGCGTGCGTGTTGGCGATACGGTGGTGATCGGCACACAGAAAACCCCTGCCCGCATTGCTTCTATCGAAGGCTGGCACACGGCTCCGCAGGTTTCGGCCTATGCAGGGCAGTCGGTCGCGGTAACGCTTGAGCCGGATGTTATCCCTGACCGTGGTGACCTGCTGCACCATCGCGAAACGGCACCGGTTGAAGCATCGCGCGTGCGTACGCGCCTGTTCTGGCTGCGTCAGGAGCCCCTGCGCGTTGGCGAGAGCTTCCGCCTGCGTCTGGCGACGGCAGAACATGCCGTGACCGTGACGGCCATTGAATCTGTGGTGAACCTCGAAGACCTTACGGAAAATCCCGGCGAGGAAGTGCCGCCCGAAGGCTTCGCACAGATCATCCTCTCTGCTTCGGAAAACATCCAGTTCGACCCCTTCACCCCCGGTACAACCGATGGACGTGGCGTGCTGGTGGATCGGCAGCAGCGTATCGTTGGCGGCGCGCCGCTGATGGGCCCTGCCGAGATTGCACCGGGCGAAAAGGTCATTCACCCCAGCGCGAGCCATGTGAGCGTGCAGGATCGTGAGCGGATCAAGGGCCATCAGGGCGCAGTGTTCTGGCTGACCGGGCTTTCCGGCGCGGGCAAGACAACGCTGGCGCGTGCGGCTGAAAACCGCCTGTTTGCCGCCGGTGTGGACGTAACCGTTCTGGACGGTGATACGCTGCGTGCCGGGCTGTGCAGTGATCTGGGCTTTAGCGAAGCGGATCGCACGGAAAATGTGCGCCGTGCCGCCGAGGTTGCCCGTATCCTGCGCGATGCCGGGCAGGTCGTGCTTGTAACGCTGATTTCGCCGCTGAAATCTGACAGGGAGCTGGCTGCACGGATTATCGGTGAAAACTTTGCCGAAATCTTTGTCGATGCCGGGCTTGATGTATGCGAGCAGCGTGACCCCAAGGGGCTTTATGCCGCCGCCCGTGCAGGCAAGATCAGCAGCTTTACCGGCATTGATGCTCCCTACGAGGCACCGCACTCGCCTGCATTGCGGGTAGAAACCGGTGCGCAGGCTGTCGATGCGGCGGCGGGCGAACTGGTGACCTTTGTGGAAGCCACGGTCCGTACGGGTGCGGGGCAGCGCAAGCGGGGCTGAAGCATTCCGGTTCTGGCACTAACGGGCGCGCCCGGTTCTTACGGATCGGGCGCGTTGCGTTCTTGTTGTCAAACCTGATGGCTGGCTATCATCTATCAAGGGAAAGCCGGAACGAGCGCGCCGTAACATGAAACAGTTTTTTCTTGCATTGCTACGCTCGAACCGGGCGTTGCCGGGGTATCGGCTGTCCCTGATCACAACCCTGCTCTGGGCGGGGTTGCTGATTCTTCTGCCGCTTTCCACGCTGCTGGTGCGGCCATGGCAGGATGGCGTAAGTGCCATGCTCACAGCCTTGCGCGATGGACGCATGTTTGCCGCTCTCTGGACCAGCTTTTCCTGCGCGGCCACGGCTGCGGCCTGCAACCTGCCTTTCGGGCTCATGTTGGCCTGGGCGCTGGTGCGTGGACATTTGCCGGGACGGCATGTGGCCAATGCCCTGATCGACCTGCCGCTGGCTCTGCCCACGGCGGTTTCCGGCATTACGCTGGCGACTTTGTACAGCCCGAATGGCTGGCTGGGCGAGCCTCTATCACGGCTTGGGATTTTCGTTTCATACAACCGGCTGGGTATTGTGGTGGCCCTCATGTTCGTGGGGCTGCCGTTTATGGTGCGTGCTATTGAGCCCGTACTGCGCGACCTGCCCCATGAGCTTGAAGAAGCTGCCAAGCTGCTTGGGGCCAAGCCATGGCAGGTCTTTACGCGGGTGATTGTCGCTCCGCTTCTGCCCGCTCTTGTTACGGGGTTCGGTCTGGCCTTCGCGCGGGGGATCGGGGAATATGGCTCGGTCATTTTCATCGCAGGTAATCAGCCTTTCAAGAGCGAGATTGCACCTCTGCTGATTGTCGTGCGGTTGCAGGAGTTTGATTACGCTGGAGCGACCGCCATTGCTCTTATCCTGCTTGTGGCGTCGCTTCTGGTGCTGCTGCTGGTGGGGATGATGCGCAAGCGGCTTGCCTTGTGGAGTGAGCCCGCATGATGCGTTACGTGCTGTGGGTAGCAACTTGGCTGTTCATTTTACTCGTGCTGGTAGCACCCCCAGCCATGGTGCTGAGCGAGGCCCTCAAGGACGGATTGTGGGCGTCACTCGCCACCCTGTCAGACCCGGACGGCCTATCTGCCATATGGCTCACTTTGCGCGTTACGGTGGTGTCTGTCGCCATTAATACGGTGTTTGGTGTTCTGGCGGCATGGTTGCTGGCCTGCTTTCGTTTTCGTGGGCGACAGGCGTTGCTGGTGCTGCTGGAACTGCCGCTGAGCATTTCACCTGTGGTGTCAGGTTTGGTGTGGTTGCTGCTGTTTGGTGCACAGGGCTGGTTCGGCCCCATGCTGGAGCGGTGGAATATCCACATAGCCTTTGCGGTGCCGGGCATTATTTTGGCCACGCTGTTCGTTACCCTGCCCTATGTGGTGCGTACGCTGCTGCCCGTTATGGAGTTGCAGGGGCGTGATGCGGAAGAGGCCGCTGTGCTGGCCGGAGCCAATTTCTGGCAGGTTTTGTGGCATGTCACTCTGCCCGGCGTGCGTGGCGCGCTCTTATCCGGTGTGCTGCTGACAACGGCGCGCTCGCTGGGCGAGTTTGGTGCGGTGTCGGTGGTATCTGGCCATATTCCGGGCGAGACTGAAACCATGCCGCTGCATATCGAGAATTTGTACAATGGCTATCAGTCGGTGGCAGCTTTCACCATGGCAGCCCTGCTGGGGGTCATGGCCATGGGAGCCGTGCTGCTGCGCTCAGCCCCGGAATGGATCGCGCGCCTGCGGGAGAGAAAGGCATGAGTATTGAAGTCAGCGCTGTTGAGCGTTTTGCTCCCGGTCGGCGCAAGGCGCTACTGAGGAAGGTTTCGCTCGACGTGCCGGATTCCGCTTTTGTGGCCCTTGTTGGCCCTTCGGGCGCAGGCAAGACAACACTGCTCAGGGCCATTGCTGGACTTGATCCTTACCAGAGTGGCACGGTCAGTCTGGATGGTCAGGTCATGGAGGATGTGAGCGCACGCGCGGGCCAGATAGGCTTTGTTTTTCAGAACTATGCCCTGTTCCCGCACATGACGGCTGCGCGCAATATCGCGTTTGGTCTGGACGTGCTGCCCGCCGCCCGCCGCCCTGCCCGCGCCCGGATTGATGAGCGGGTAAAGGAACTGCTCGACCTGATGCAGATCCCTGAACTGGGAAGTGCCTACCCTGCCCGTCTGTCCGGCGGACAGCGGCAACGTGTGGCGCTGGCCCGCGCACTGGCTACCGGCCCGCGTGTGCTGCTGCTGGACGAGCCTTTTGGCGCGCTTGATCCGATTGTGCGGCGTTCGATCCGTTCGTGGCTGCGAGACCTGCATGACCGGCTGGGGCTGACGACCATCCTTGTCACCCATGATCAGGAAGAGGCGCTGGATGTGGCCGACAGGATCGTGGTCATGCAGGATGGGCAGATCGTGCAGGATGCTTCTCCCGTGGAGTTGGACCGTAGCCCGGCAACCGAGTTTGTTATGGAGTTTCTGGGCGAGGCCGTTTCCTTCCCCGGCGATGTTCAGGCCGGGCGCATGGTGCCGCATAACCCGCTCGTTCAGCCCTTTCCCGTGCCGACTTCCGTGGTCGATGGCCCTGCTGTCGCCATGATACGGCCGTATGAAATCCAGCTTGTTCCTGCACAGCCGGGGCAGGATGCCCCATGGAAGGCGCTGCCACGTGGGGCGCGCAATGGCTACCGGCATTATGTGCTCAATAATGCAGAGCACAGCATTCCGTTCTTTCTGCCGCAGGATGGTGTGGAGCATGCCCTTGAGGGCACTGCGCTGGATATCAGCCGGGCGCGGTTGTTCCGTAATGGTCTCGCCTGCCTGTAAGGCGTGCGACATGATACGTTTTTTGTTCGTGATATATTGATAATATCATCTGTTTTTTGTATTTTCTATGGCAGGAACGGGCCAGAAAGGGACGGAAGTGGATCGCAGAAACAATCGCCGCGATGAAGACGGGCTGAGCGTTGTCACGGCAAACCGGCTGCTGGACGGACGGATTGTCTGGCTTGACCCGCAGGGCGCGTGGCAGTTGACCATTAAAAACGCTGCAACCTTTACCAATGAGAGCATGCCCGAGCGGCTGGCAAACCAGAACGCCCGTGCCGCGGCAGATGAGGTTGTGGGGGTTTATGGTGTGCAGGTCGAACTGTCTTCATCCGGCCCCGAGCCGCTGACAACCCGCGAACGCATTCGTGCGTTTGGCCCCAGTGTGCATGCCGCCTTCACCCCGGCCTGGCAGCCCCCCGCGCAGGCGGAACAGGCCTGAAAACCGTTAGCAGGACAAGAAACCATGCCCCAGCTCCTTCAGTCCACGCTTCCGGTCGGGCGTTATGCCTATGACGAGGTTGACCGCGCTTTTCTGGCACAGCGCGTCGAGCAGTTCCGTGATCAGGTGGCCCGCCGCCTGTCCGGTGCGCTGAGCGAGGACGAGTTCAAGCCCCTGCGGCTGATGAACGGTCTGTACCTTCAGCTTCATGCCTACATGCTGCGCGTAGCTATTCCGTATGGCACCCTTAGTGCCGGGCAGATGCGTACCCTCGCCCATATTGCACGGCGTTATGACCGGGGTTACGGGCATTTCACCACGCGCCAGAATATCCAGTTCAACTGGATCAAGCTGGAAGATACGCCCGAAATTCTGGACGTGCTGGCCGATGCCCAGATGCACGCCATCCAGACCAGCGGTAACTGCATCCGCAACGTGACATCCGACCAGTTCGCCGGTGCCGCGCGTGACGAGGTGCTTGACCCGCGTGTGCATGCGGAAATTCTGCGGCAGTGGTCTACCCTGCATCCTGAATTCACCTTCCTGCCGCGCAAGTTCAAAATTGCCATTTCCGGCAGTGCACAGGACCGTGTGGCAGCCCGCTTCCACGATATCGGGCTGATTGCCCGTGTCGGGGCTAATGGCCGTGCCGTGTTCGAGGTGATTGTGGGCGGCGGACTTGGGCGTACACCCATTGTCGGCGTCAGCCTACGCGACGATCTGCCTGAAGAAGACCTGATTGCCTATCTTGAGGCCGTGTTGCGTGTCTATAATGAGTATGGCCGCCGCGATAATATGTACAAGGCGCGTATCAAAATTCTTGTGCAGGCCCTTGGTCGTGAAGCATTTCTTGAAAAGGTAAATGCCGAATTCGCCGCCATGGATCGCAGCCGTTACCGTCTGCCGGCCGAGGTTGTTGATGCCATTCGCGCACGTTTTGGCGCACCGGCTTTCGAAACGCTGGCCGATGGTTCTGAGGCTCTGGCCGCCCAGTGCCGTGCGGACCGCGAGTTCGCCGCATGGGTTGGCACCAACACCCACCCGCACAAGCAGCCCGGCTATTGCAGCCTGACGGTATCATGCAAGCCTGCGGGTGGTATTCCGGGTGATGCAACGGCCGAGCAGATGGACCTGCTGGCTGATCTGGCGGATCAGTACAGTTTTGGCGAACTGCGCATTACCCACATGCAGAATGTCGTGCTGGGCCATGTTCGGCAGGATCGCCTGTTCGAGATCTGGCAAGTGTTGCAGGCCAACGGGCTGGGCACGGCCAATGTAGGACTGCTGACCGATATCATTGCCTGCCCCGGTCTGGATTACTGCTCTCTGGCCAATGCGCGTTCTATCCCTATCGCGCAGAAACTGAGCGCGCGTTTTGCTGACAACACGCTGCAGCAGGAAATCGGCCAGCTCAGGCTGAATATTTCGGGCTGCATCAATGCGTGTGGGCACCACCATGCCGGCAATATCGGTATTCTGGGGGTAGACAAGCGTGGCGAGGAAGCTTTCCAGATCACGCTTGGCGGCAGCACGGGGGATGATGCATCCGTCGGCCAGATTCTGGGCTCTGCCATGTCCGAAGACGAGACAGTGGACGCTATTGCCCGTATAATCGACACCTATCTCGTCCGGCGTAATCCGGGTGAGCGTTTTATCGAGACCTGCCGCCGTCTTGGCGCGGCGCCATTCAAGGACGCAGCCTATGCCACTGTTTGAGAACGGCCAGATTACGCAAAACGGCTGGCAGACTGCACAGGAAGGCGTAGCCCTGCCGGAAGGCGATGTGCTGGTGCCGCTCTCCCGTCTGGCTGAAGGGCTGGGGCGTAATGGTGCGGGCCGTCTTGGCGTGGTGCTGGAACCGGCGGACCGGGTTGAAAGCCTGCGCGAAGCCCTGCCCCGTCTGGACCTTGTGTGTGTGACGTTTGCCTCCTTCCGCGATGGCAGGGCTTTCAGTCAGGCCCGCGCCCTGCGTGAGCATCTGGGTTACACAGGCACAGTACGGGCAGCAGGGCATATTCTGCCCGACCAGTATGAGTTCCTGCTGCGTTGTGGGGTTTCGCAGGTCGAGATTCCGCAGGAGAGCGACCCAGTTTTCTGGCAGGAGGCGCATACCCGCTTTACCGTGGCGTACCAGCCTTCCGTGCTGGACGAAAAACCTGAAGGCACCGGCCTCAGGAGATGGCTGCTTTCCTGAGGGCATAAGGCGGGTCCGTATCATGACAGGCCCCGTTCGTTCGGCCCTGCGTGCCGGTCTGGTGGCAGGGCTGCGTGCGTATCTGGGCTTTGCCCTGCGAACCACGCGTTGGACAATCGCTCTCTCACCCCAGTCACAGGACTGGTTGACCGGGCGTGAAGGCCGCGTAGCGGTTGTGGCCTTCTGGCACGAAATGCTGCCGCTTTCGCCTGCCTTGTGGTGGTGGGCGGAGCCACACAACCCGGCTCTCCGGCTCAGGGTTCTGATAAGCCGCAATCAGGATGGCCGGTTGATTGCCGATGTCGTGGCGCCATGGCGCATCTGGTCCATTGCCGGATCAAGCGATACACGAGGCAAGAACAAGGGCGGAGCCAATGCCCTGCGGCAGATGCGCCGCAGCCTACGGCATGGCTGTCTTGTTGCCATAACCCCCGATGGCCCCAGAGGGCCAAGGCGTAAGGTTCAACAGGGGGTGCTGGCTCTGGCGCGTCTGGCCGGAGCGCCTGTGGTGCCAGTTGGCGCTGTCTGCCATGGCCTGAAGCTGAAAACATGGGACCGAATGGTGCTCCCGCTGCCGTTTGGCCGGGGTGTGCTCTCCTGCGGTGATCCGCTGTTTCTTGATAGCCTGCCGGATGGGGCCGACCCGGCTCTTGTGCTGGAACAGGCTCTGAATGATGCGATGGGCAGTGCGGAGCGGCTCAGAGCCACCCCCATGGATACAGAGAACCCGCCCAAGGCCCTTGCGCCGCTTGCACTGACACCTTCGCGCATATGGGCCGTTGCTGGTCGGGTTCTTACCCCGCTTCTGCCTTTGTTTCTGCGCTGGCGGCTGGCGCGGGGTAAGGAACTGCCCGAGCGTGTGCGTGAGAAAATGGGCCATGCGTCCCGCTCCCCCCCGGATGGGGCGCTGGTGTGGTTTCATGCGGCCAGTGTGGGTGAGGTTATCTCCTTGCTGCCTCTTGTGCAGAAATGTCTGGCTCTGCGTGCGGATATGCATGTGCTGCTGACAACCGGCACCGTTACGGCTGCCCATACGGTTGCCCAGAGACTGGCCGATGCGCGTGTGATCCATCAGTTCATGCCGCTTGATGTGCCGCGCTGGGGGGGACGTTTTTTGCGCCACTGGCAGCCGCAGGCCGTAGTGTTTACGGAAAGCGAACTCTGGCCCACCATGATTGGCCTGTGCCATGCACGCAATATTGCCGTGGCGCTGGTCAATGGCCGCATGTCGGACAGGAGCTTTAAACGCTGGCAGCGCATGCCGGGGGTAGCACGAGCCATGCTGGAGCGTTTTGCGTGGATATGCCCCAGAAGCCCGGAGGATGCCGGGCGTCTGTCTGCTCTTGGAGCGTCCTCTGTTCTGCCTTCGGGCGATCTCAAACGCGCGGCGCGCCCCCTGCCGGTAGATCAGGCAGAGCTTCAGCGTTTGCGCGCCAGCTTGGGCGCGCGGCTAGTTTGGCTGGCGGCTTCCACGCATGCGGGGGAAGAGCAGGCGATTATCGATGTGGCCCGCATCCTGTCGCGGGATATACCAGATTTACTGACCATTATCGTGCCCCGCCACCCCGAACGTGGTGCCGATATTGCAGCCATGGCCGGTGGAGCCCCCCGGCGACAGCTAGGGCAGCTTCCGCAGCCGCAGGATCAGATATGGGTGGCGGATACATTGGGCGAACTGGGGTTGTTTTTCCGGCTGGCGTCATGCGTTTTCATGGGCAATAGCCTGCCGGGTTGTAAAGGGGGCGGCCACAACCCTTATGAACCGGCCCGGTTGGGCTGCGCGATTGCCACCGGTCCGCTTACGGGTAATTTTACCGAAGCCTATCAGCATTTTGGCGATGCCGTGGCCAATGTGCCGGATACACAGGCTCTGGCAGGCTGGGTACGCCGTGTTGTGGGTAATCAAGCCCTGCGTGAACAAATGGGCCATGCCGCGCAGGAGATCGCCATGGCGGATCAGTCTCTGGTTGATCAGTTGGCGGACCGGGTTGTGGCGTTGGCATGGTCATGCTGAAACCACCTGGCTTTTGGCGCAATCCTGCGGCACGTCTGCTGCCTGCTCTGCTCTCGCCTGTTGAGGCACTGGTGATCCGTGCTGCCCGCAAAAGGCAGGAAAAAGCGGGCTGGAGCGCCCCTGTGCCCGTATTGTGCTGTGGCAATGTCAGCGTGGGGGGAACGGGCAAAACCCCAGTGGTTATGGAACTGGCGCAAAGGCTGATCCGGCGGGGGAAAAAACCGCATATCCTTGCGCGCGGATATGGCGGGCGGGTGCCTGATGGTACGCGGGTTGATCCGATGCGGCACGGAGCGGCCGATGTGGGGGATGAACCGCTGCTGCTGGCCAGTATATGCCCGGTCTGGGTAGGAGGAGATCGTGTGCGGGGCGCAGAACGCGCCATTGAGGCAGGGGCGGACTGCCTGCTGATGGATGACGGATTTCAGAATCCGGGATTGCGCAAGACAGCGTCCCTACTGGTTATCGATGGTGGAGCCGGCGTTGGCAACGGGCATGTATTACCGGCCGGGCCGTTACGTGAACCTCTGACGGATGCGTTGGCGCGCAGTACGGCCATCTTGCTGACCGGTGCGGACAGGACAGGCTTGCTCCCCAGGTTACAAGCCTGTGGAAAGCCGGTTTTTCAGGCGTTTTTCAAGCAGTCAGTTGAAGTTGCGGCGGTGATGGGTAAGCCCTGTATCGCGTTTGCGGGGCTCGGCCGGCCGGACAAGTTTTTCGATACCCTACGTGACGCGGGGGTAAACCTTGTCGGGACGCGCATATTTGCCGACCACCATCCCTATACCGTGCGCGATCTTGCAAGGCTGGAGACAGAAGCCCGGAGGCATGGTGCCGTGCTGGTTACCACGCCCAAGGACCATGTGCGTTTGCCGTCGGAATTTCAGGCCCGGGTTATCAGTGTGGGGGTGGATTTAATCTGGCGGGATGAGGCTGATCCTGAATGGATTTTGGATCGGTTTCTTGAAGGAGAGCCGTATGGCAACGTGGCTTCATAAAACGGGGCAATGGCTTGAGGCCTGTGTTGCCCAAGCACTGCTGGCGTTTCTAGGAGAGATGAAGCCTGAAACCGCCTCAACCTTCGCAGGCAATCTGGCGCGGGCTATTGGCCCTTTGCTGCCGGTCTCCCATGTAGCCGAGCGGAATCTGGAACTGGCCATGCCGGAACTGCCCCTGCGCGAAAGGCGTGCCATCGTGCGGGGAGTATGGGAAAATCTGGGGCGCACGGTAGGGGAATTGCCCCATATTGCCAGCCTGCAGGAGAATACCCCATCCGGTCCGGGCTTTGAGGTTCAGGGGGCTGAATATCTGCATGAGCAGGCTCGCCATGGTGGCCCGGTGTTGTTCGTATCCGGGCATATTGGCAACTGGGAAATGCTGCCTCCAGCGGTGGCGCGGCATGGCGTGCCGTTTGCCTCGTTTTACCGTGCGGCAGGAAACCCGCGGGTAGATGCGCTTATTCGCACCCTGCGTGACAGTGCCATGGGTGGCAAGACTGTGCCACTGTTTGCCAAAGGCGCAAAAGGCGCGCGTGAAGCGCTGGCTTATGTGGCGCGTGGTGGGCGGCTTGGCATGCTGGTGGACCAGAAAATGAACGATGGTCTGGAGGTGACATTTTTCGGCCAACCCGCCATGACAGCCCCTGCCCTTGCTGCCATGGCCCTGCGGTACCGCTGTCCGGTTATTCCGGGTTATGTGGTGCGTCTGGGCCCTGCCCGCTTGCGCGTGGTGGTGGAAGCGCCCCTGACCCTGCCAGATACAGGGAATAAACAGGAAGATACCCGCCTGCTGACACAGGCGATCAATGACCGGTTAGAAAGCTGGATACGCCAAAAACCGCAAAGCTGGTTGTGGCTGCACAGGCGGTGGCCAAAATCCTGCTATCGAGCCTGACAGACATTCCGGCCGCAGGGCTTTTATAATACTGGTTTCCCGCTATCGTGCCCCGGCCCGAACCAAGAAGCAGGAGATTTTGTATCATGACCGCCCCCAGCCCCGCTTTGGCCTGCCGACTGGAAGCCGCCCGATCCGTTGTGCGGGATGCCGCGCGTATGGCCATGGCCATGAGGCCGCAACCGGGTGGCCCGCAGGGCGAGCTGAAAGCCGCACAGGACTGGCTGACCGAGACTGATGGCGCGGTAGAAGCCTTTATTGCCGGGCGCATGAAGGCGCTTTTTCCCGATGACGGGTTCGAGGGTGAAGAAGGTGGCGTAACCCGCACAGGCAGCCTGCGCTGGGTTGTGGACCCGATTGACGGCACCTCCAATTATGCGCGTGGCCGTAGCCGGTGGTGCGTTTCGCTTGGGTTGCTTGATGGCGATGAGCCTGTTGCGGGCGTTATTGAAGCCCCTGCGTTGCAGGAGGTTTATACCTCGTTACGTGGCCATGGTGCTTTCCTGAATGGCAAGCCCATTCAGGCCTCTCGCGTGGCGGAGCCCTCGCGTGCCATGATTGAAATGGGCTGGAGCGGGCGCGTGCCTAAGCCGGTTTTCATGGAAAAGATTGATGCGATCATGGAACTGGGAGCCATGCCTCGTTCAGGTGGCTGCGGCGCGCTGGCACTGGCCGATGTGGCAAGCGGGCGGCTGGACGGCTATATCGAGATTGTCATCAATCTGTGGGATGTAGCCGGAGCCCTGCCCCTGCTGGCGGAAGCCGGAGCACGGGTTTCTCCCTTTCTGCGTGATGGCGGGCTGACAGGCGGGGCCGTAATCATGGCGGCTAACCCCCATATTGCCCAAACCCTGTCTGATGCCGTGGGTATTCCTCTGGAATAGAAGGAAAAATACGGCAAGGCCTTTCTGCCGCCATAAAACCATGCTCTCTTCTGATGCAACAAAGATGCCGGTTACCATGGAGGAAAACGGCCATGAAACAGTTTACCCGTTTGTCCGTCGTGTTTGCGCTTGCGGGTGCGACAACACTGGTTGCCGGGACGCAGGAACAGGCTCGGGCATCGGATACACCACAGGCCACGGTTGATCGTGCAGCCCTGAGTGTTGAGGATATTTTCGGGAACAGCAGCCAGCGCTCCGTCCTTAGCACCAATCTGAGCAAGGCGCGGGCGGTTATGGTTTGCCCTGCCATGTTCCGGGTTTCCATCGGGTTCGGGGGCGCGCACGGAAGCTGTGTTCTGCTGGCGCGCGATGCCCGTGGCTCGTGGTCAGACCCGGCATTTTACACGCTCAGCACGGCCTCGGTGGGGATCCAGTTCGGGGTCCAGAGTTCGCAGATCCTGTTTTTTATCATGACAGACAGGGGCTTGCAGGCATTGCTGGATAGCCAGTTGCAGCTTGGGTCCAATGCGGGGGCCTCTTTTGCCAATATGAGCACGGCCGTGGCCAGTGCCAATGCGGGGGCCAGCAACACGGATATTCTTGTTGCCCAGCGCTCGCAGGGTGTGTTCGCGGGGGCTTCGCTCGGTGGTAGCAAGCTGACGGTTAACAGCGATGTAAACCGTGAATATTACAGCCAGACGGTCGGGCCTGAAGAGATTGTTGTGACCATGCGGGTCAATAATCCGGGGGCTGATCCGTTGCGCCGGATACTGATGCGTTATTCCACGGCATCCACCGCAACCACGCCAACATCAAGCGCCAGCCGGAGTACCGCTGCCGCGAACGATAGCTTTGATGATGCGGTTGAGCCCAGTTCTGCCGGTGGCGGTATCCGTCAGGAAAGTCTTAGCCCGACCAGTTCGAGCCACCGTTAATCCGGTCATATCGGTAAAAAAGCACTGGCTATGAGTCAGTGCTTTTTTCTGAACTCGCTAACATTCTGATTATGTTCAGACAGGGTGGCAGCAAAACTGTGCCCCCCTGAGCCATTTGCGACAAAATACAGGGCATCGGTTCGTGCCGGATGGGCTGCTGCTTCTAAGGCCTGTGTTCCCGGTGCGCAGATGGGGCCAGCCGGCAGGCCGGGGACCAGATACGTATTATAGGGGCTGGGTGTCTGAAGGTCTGATCGTGTCAGTGGGCGGCCAAGCGGCGGATTGCCGTGAGTTATGGCGTAGATAACCGTTGGATCAGTCTGGAGCTTCATGCCTTTGGCAAGCCTGTTGAGGAATACCCCGGCAATCAGGGGGCGTTCATCAGGAACAGCCGTTTCTTTTTCAATCAATGAAGCCAGAACAAGAAGCTCTTCAGGCGTGTGCAGTATCTGAGTGTCGGGCGAGCGTGCCTGCCAGATTTCTTGCAGGGTTGTATGAAGGCGTAGCTGCATCTGTGCCACAAGTGCCTGTCGGGTGCTGTCTCGCAGATAGCTGTATGTCTGTGGCAGAATGGCCCCCTCACCAAAGGCAGGCACATTACCTGTCAGGAAGGGGGCATTGCTGATAAGGGCGCTGATCTGGCTGGCCGTCAGCCCTTCGGGGATAGTCAGCCTGTGCAGGACAGGCTTGGCATGCCGCAAAATCCACAGGGTTTCTCGAAGGGAAACACCAGCAGGGAAATGGAACTCTGCCGCATGAAGTTGTCCGTTATGGCGTGTCAGCACAACTGCGACATGGAAGAGCGTTCCGTGCCACCAGTCATCAGCCAGAATGCCGGCATTCTGTAAAACGGCTGCGGTTGAAGCGTAACCGCCATGGGGGATGACAACATCCTGCCCGACAGCCAGCGGGCCGGAGCGTGTATAGTCATGCCAGCCAAACCCGGCGGTACCTCCTGCGCACAGGAGTACACCCGCACCAAACAGAATCGCCCCGCGCAGAAGGAAATTCTTCCTCTCACGCGGGGCGGATGCTTTTGGTTTTTTCGTGCGCTTAGACGCCACGCACGATCAGGCTGGCATTGGTGCCGCCAAAACCGAAGCTGTTGGACAGCGCAACATTGATCTGACGCTGCTGCGCGGTATGCGCTACTCTGTCAATCACGCTCTCGCGTGAAGGATTGTCGAGGTTCAGCGTCGGCGGTGCCACGTTGTCGCGGATAGCCAGAATGGAGAAAATGGCTTCAACCGCACCGGCAGCACCCAGAAGATGGCCTGTTGCCGATTTGGTAGAAGACATGGCCAGCGTACGGGCATCATCCCCAAACAGGCGTTCGACTGCTTCCAGTTCCATGTCATCGGCCATGGTGGAGGTGCCATGAGCATTGACATACTGGATATCAGACGTGTTCAGCCCTGCGCTCTGGAGTGCGGCACGCATGGCGCGGTAAGCACCATAATGCCCTTCAGCCGGAGCGGTGATGTGATAGGCGTCGCCAGACATGCCGTAGCCGATGATTTCGCCATAAATCTTGGCGCCACGGGTTTTGGCGTGTTCGTATTCTTCCAGAACAACCACACCCGAGCCTTCGCCCATGACAAAGCCATCGCGGTCCTTGTCCCATGGCCGTGAGGCGGTCTGGGGTGTTTCGTTAAACCCGGTGGAAAGAGCGCGCGCCGAACAGAAACCGGCAATACCCAGAGGGCAGACGGTCGCTTCCGCACCGCCCGCGACCATGACATCGGCATCGCCGAACATGATCAGGCGTGCGGCATCGCCAATGGCGTGCACACCTGTGGCGCAGGCCGTGACAACCGAATGGTTGGGGCCCTGAAAACCGTATTTGATCGAAACATGGCCAGAAACCAGATTGATCAGGGCAGAAGGAATAAAGAACGGCGAAAGACGCCGTGCCCGTCCTTCATGCACGGTAATCGACGCATCATAGATGGTCTGCAGACCGCCAATGCCCGAACCGATCATGACGCCGGTACGGCACTTGTCTTCCTCGGACTGAGGTTTCCATCCGGAATCCTCTACAGCCTCGGTCGCAGCGACCAGCCCCATATGAATGAAGCGATCCATCTTACGCTGGTCTTTGACAGGCACCCATTCCTCAAGGGTCAGTTTACCCTCGCTGGTTGGGCCCTGTGGCACTTCGCCTGCAATCTGCGCTGGCAGATCACTGGGGTCGAACTGCGTGATCCGTCCGATCCCGCTTTCTCCCGCCGTAAGGCGCGACCATACATTTTCGACACCGAGGCCGAGCGGCCCGACGATGCCCATGCCGGTGACGACAACGCGTCTCCGCTCCGAATTCAATCCGGCCGACAGCAACAAACCAGCCCGCTCCCTGTTCGACACGTCCATGGCCCCCTGACAATCAGGGGGCCACATTCCAACTTACCCGCAGATTAAGGCCCGAATCAGGCTACTTTCTGCTTTTCGATATAATCGATGGCGTCTTTGACAGTGGTGATCTTTTCAGCCGCATCTTCGGGGATTTCGACATTGAAGGCTTCTTCAAACGCCATCACCAGCTCGACGGTATCGAGGCTGTCCGCACCCAGATCATCGATGAACGATGCTTCAGGAGTGACCTTGCTTTCCTCGACGCCGAGATGCTCGACCACGATTTTCTTAACCTTATCAGCGATTTCGCTCATCTGTCTTTCTATCCCATATGCCTGACCGCAGAGCGGCAAGGTTGTTCAGGTGCTTGGTTAGCCCTCAATCTTCCGTGCATGGCGGAAAGGGCCAATGATCTCGGCCAACTTTCTGCCTTAGCAGCGGGAGTTGCGGGCGCTTAGCACGTTTTTCCATGTTACGCCAAGGCAAACCGGATGGATTGCTTTCTCTCCTGCCTGACGTAGCGCTATTTGCGCTGTCTGTCTGCCACATCTGAAAGATTTTTGCACGCCCTCTCGCATCTGGGGCGCACATCGGCTTTCGGCTGTGTCAGATCATGGCCATGCCGCCGTTTACATGCAAGGTGCAGCCGGTGATCCACGCAGCTTCATCCGAAGCCAGATAGAGCACGGCCGAGGCGACATCCGAAGGCTGGCCAAGGCGGCCGAGCGGAATGGAAGCCTGCAGTTTTTCACGCTGTGCATCCGGCAGGGCGTCCGTCATGGGGGTGACGATAAAGCCCGGAGCTACCACGTTGACCGTGACGCCGCGGGAGCCGACTTCCTGTGCCAGAGACTTGCTCATGCCAACCATGCCGGCTTTTGCGGCTGCGTAGTTGGCCTGTCCCGCATTGCCAGTCGCACCAATGATGGAGGCAATGTTGACAATGCGGCCCGCGCGGCGGCGCAGCATGCCCTTGAGTGCGGCGCGGCACAGGCGGAAAGGAGCTGCCAGGTCAACGTCCAGCACCTGATTCCAGTCATCGTCCTTCATGCGCAGCGCCAGCGTGTCGCGCGTCAGGCCCGCGTTGTTGACCAGAATATCCAGCGGCGCACCGGCGATTTCTTCGGCTTTGGCAACGAGCGCATCGGCGGCGGCCGCGTCGCTCAGGTTGGCGGCAGCGGCAAAGGCCCTGCCCTCACCCAGCGCATCAGCCTGCTGCTGGATTACGGATTCCCGTGTGCCGGAAAGAACCACGCGCGCGCCCTGAGCATGCAGGATGCTCGCAATCGCGCTGCCGATCCCGCCCGATGCGCCCGTGACCAGCGCTGTTTTGCCATCCAGTCTGAACATGTTTTTTTATCCGTTTTATTACAATGATTTAAGAAAGGCTTCGATGTCATCCGGCGTGCCGACGGATGCTGTCGTGACATCGGGTGCAATCCGGCGAATCAGGCCCGAAAGAACCTTGCCTGCGCCGATTTCAACAAAACTGTCCACGCCCATTTCTACCATGGCGCGCACGCTTTCTTCCCACCGCACGCGGCCGGTCACCTGCTGGACAAGATTCTTACGAATCGTGTCGGCATCGGTTTCGCGCAGGGCGGTGACATTGGCGATAACCGGTACAACCGGTGCGGCAATCGTGGCCTGCTCCAGCGCTTCGGCCATGATGGTTTCCGCCGGTTTCATTAGCGAGGAATGGAACGGAGCAGAAACAGGCAGCTTGACCGCGCGCTTGATTTTCATCTCTTTGGCAAGTGCTATGGCCGCATCAATGCCCGCCATTTTGCCGGATAGTACGATCTGCCCACCGCCATTGTCGTTGGCAATTTCCACCAGAGCGGTCTTGCTTGACTGCGCGCAGATTTCTTCCGCCTGTTCCAGTGTCGCCCCGATCAGGGCGGCCATGCCGCCTTCCCCGGCGGGCACGGCTTTCTGCATGGCCTGACCACGCAGGCGCAGCAGTTTGGCAGTCTGGGCAATGCCTAGCGAGCGGGCAGCGGCAAGAGCTGCGTATTCACCCAGAGAATGTCCGGCCAGCAGGGTGGCAGTTGATGTCAGATCCAGCCCCCCTTCGTTTTCCAGCACACGCAGCACAGCCATGGAAACAGCCATCAGCGCGGGCTGGGTGTTTTCCGTGCTGGTCAGGTTTTCTGCTGGCCCTTCAAAAATAATTTTCGACAGGTTTTCGCCCAGAGCATCATCCACCTCTTCAAAAACGGCGCGGGCGGATGGAAAGGCCTGGGCCAGATCCCGCCCCATGCCAACGGACTGGCTACCCTGTCCGGGGAATACAAATGCGTAAACGGCCATGCTGTCTCACTGTGTTCTTTGAGCGGATGAAGCGCCATGGGCGTGTCCGTCATGGAACGGCCAGTGGCTCCGGCGCTTTGAGGTGACGCACGATACGGCCTGTGCCCGTGTGGCACAATATGCGCGTATCGGACGTTACATTCAGGCGGGAGAGCGGAGCAGAACCCGGTTCAGACTTTCCAGCGTATCAAAGCTTTCACGCCAGACCTGCCGGAATTTTTCCTCGCCTACCCCACGGGTTTCGAGTGCCTGTGCCAGATCGCCCACCGTGCGCTCTCCATCGATCAGCGGCAGAATGCCGCGTATCTGAGGGGGGAGCGCAATAGGCACCAGCAGCGTGCCGAATGCGAAGGGCAGCGTGTTATCCGGCCGCATCTGCTTGGCCAGTTCCACACCGGGTATTTCGCGCATGATAGGAATACTGGCGTAATCCAGCGGGTCCGGGCGTGTGGGGGCTGCTCCCTTGCGCACGACATAGGCAACGTGGGTTGCCATATTGCCGGTCAGTTCCTCGGCAATGGCGGCCTGCTCCAGAGGCGGTAACTCCGCCAGCTTTGCGCGCAGTTTCGGGTCAGGCAGGAACAGGGCCGGGTTATACCGGGCGGGTTCCATCAGACAGGTGGGTTCCAGCCCGGCGCGGCTCAGCAGCGCCATGAAAGCCGTGATGGTATAGGAACGGTCACGCGGGTTGAGCAGCAGATCGTACAGACCGGCATCTCCCCCGGAGAGATGATCGCCAAAGTTGCCATTCTGACGCAGCCACGCGGTGGCGGGCAAAGTCCGCATGATGCGGCGGGCCATGTCCAGCCGGGCTTCGGGGGTGTCTGTTACGGGGGCGAGGCTGCCGAGGGCATCCTGCACCATATATACGCCCGTGCGGCCATAGGGGGCGTATACCATCAGTCCCATACCCCCACCCGGTGCCAGCATGGCCTCCAGAGCGGTTAATGTGCTGTCCGGGTCGGGTAGGTGGTGCAGAACGCCGCAGCAGTCGATGTAATCGAATAGGCCGAGTTCGAGTGCAGGCAACTCCAGCAGCGAGCCCTCGATAAAGCGTATGTTGGTAAGCTGGCGTACATCCGCGCGGGCCTGGGCAATGGCCAGCGCGGCCTTGGAACGGTCGAGGCAGACGACTTCACCGGGGCGCTGCGCGCGGGCCAGATGGGTCGCGAGCATGATGGCGCCATCGCCCGTGCCGCATCCTGCGACAAGGGCCCGAAGGGGGCGACTGGTCGGGCGTTGTGCGCCGAATACCCAGTAGTCGATTTCGCGCAGGTGGCTCGGGCTGCCGATCAGCAACCGCTTGCTTTCCTCTTTTGCCGAGCGTTCGGGATAGGGATAGGCTTCGTATTGAGCCGTGAGGCTGGAATCGAACAGGTCGTCAGGGGCAGTCATGGTGTTACCCTCCCTCAGCGCGGGAGCAGTCTGCCACGCTGCCACGCTTCGGCGGCCTCATCTGCGTTCATGCCTTCAACATGCATGGCGTAGTCCATGGCGCTGATGATTTTGGCGCTCAGCAGTAACTCATCCAGCTCATCCACCAGATCCTGTTCCAGCTCATCGCGCAGGCCCTGACGCAGCAGCAGCCGGGCGGTCTGCTCTTCACCCAGCGCTTTTTTAGGATCAGTCAGGATACGGAAGCCCCCCTGATGGAACAGGAAGCAGGGCTGGTACAGGGGCATGATGGCCAGATCGCCGCGGGTCAGAATGGTATTGAGGGCCGCAATGGCCTCGGCATCCGGGCTGGGGGCCAGCGTGAAGCCCGCCGCGGCCAGACCGTAGACGTCCAGCACCTTTTCCATATGGGCGACCAGAGACGCGGGCGTGATGATGGTGCGCGAGAGTTCCGGGCCAGCCTGTGCAAGATCAGCCAAAGAGGTATAGGCCGCGTTTTCTCCGGGAATACAGCAGCAGATTTCGGGGTGGAACAGTGTGCCCAGAGGGAGCACGCCCGGCGTCAGGAGCGCTCCGTCCTCATCAGGCAGCCATGCGGAGACATACAGATCGATTTCCTGATTTTTCAGCATTGTGGCCAGAATGGATTTAGGCCCGGTAACGATTTCAGGTTCGACGTCGTTTGCTTCCAGCACACGGATGATGGCCGCCGCGGTCGCCTCATGCACGGTGGATTCGGGATAGGCGAGCGTCAAGGTGGTCATCACAGGTTCCTTTGTATCTGTTTGAACCTGACCCTGTGTATGGAGCAGGCTGCGCTGCTGTTGCAGCAGGAGATGCGGCCTCAGGCAATCCCCGAATTGAAAATACCTGCATTCCCTGCGGATGAAGCAGCGCTGTTAAGAAAAGAAAAACGCCCTTCCCCCGGTCAGGGAAAGGGCGGATCAAAGGGCCGGTACGTCCGGGGGAGAGACGATCAGGCGGCCACGATACCTTTTTCACGCGGCAGAACTGGGCGGATCATGTTCAGCGCGTCAGCAAAGGACGAAAAGCTGCCCAGCGTGTTGTCTCTGATGGCATCCATGACAATCCAGCGATTGCCGCGGGAATAGACCTTGTAAGCGGGGTCGGCGGTTTCGCGCACCCAGATCACGACATAGGCGGATGAGGTGCCAGCCTGTTTTTCTTCGGTGGAGAAAATATCGGCGTTGCAGATGCCCATGGGCATGCTGGCATCAAGCCAGCGGGACAGATAATCCGTGTGCCGAGACAGGATTTCCATCTGGAACGGAATGATCTGACAGGTGCGTGCTGCTTCAGAGCTATACGGCATGGCTTTTCATTCCCCCAGAAGATCAGGTCAATCTCTCGATGTTTCTGAGCTTAGAGGCGGGTTTTGCGCCATGCCACTTCAAAGAACGCGCCAACGCCTTTCTGATAGGCAGGTTGGAAGGGCAGTGACGCAAAAACCACAAAACGGGCACTGGAATGCTAAATTTTTGGTTTCATTTTAAGCAAATGAACATTTTTTGTGCACAAAAATCAGAACTTAGTCGAAACCATTAGAGAGCCATAGTTAAACAGCCCACTTTTTGCGCCGTCGAACTGCTGAGTCTGCCATGTCTGGCTGAACGAAATGCGCAGGCCACGGAACATGACGGCAGCCCCGGCATGGATTTCACCCACGTCCCATTTCTTGTCCACATGCAGGGAGTTCGAGCGCATTGTGTTGCCTTCAAGCGAGGCATCATAGGCGACGGCTTCTCCCGACACGCCACCAAACACGTACCAGGATACGGGACGGCGGGATTTATAGGCATCGCCGCCATCAGTGACGGAGGACTGGATGGTGGGGGTGCCGAAATCGCTATCGAGCCCCTGCCCTATGCGGAAAATATCACCCAGTCGGCCATAGATCTGGTAATCGCCGATGGCGGCCGAGGCTGAGGGCAGCGTGTCGAGTTCGATCCCGCCAAGCTGCACAAGGGGCAACCGCCATGTGCGTCCGCCCTGCACCTGAAAGATGATCTGGTTCTGCAACTGGTGCGACCAGCCCTGATTCGGGGTGTCGCCAATGAGGCTATGAAAACCGTTCTGCAACTGGCGGCCCTGTGCCGCAGGCCCCATGACGCCAAACTGAACACCAAAAACACTGCGGGAGCGGTCGGTATCATTGATCAGGTTGATCGTGCCCAGCAGCAGGCTGCTATAGGGCCGGTCACGCAGCAGGCTGTTATGGGGCTGTCCGGCGGCCCATGGGCTGCTGAGCTGCGTATCGCGCGGGGTAAAGATCATCTGCTGCACGCCGAGGCTGATTCGCTGCACCCCATCGCCCCAGATTGCCTTATTAATAGCAGCAATGGGTGCTGGCAGCGTATCGGTGCCCGAGGTCCAGTTAAAACGCAGCCCACTAGTATAGTACTGGTCGGATGTTCCCTTGAGCGTGGTGATGGCGTCGTTTTCGCCCTGAAGGGTCCATGTGCCGCGTTTGTCCTGAGCGGGGGTCGCGCTGGCTGATGAGGTTACGCCGGGCAGAAGAGATGTGGCGGCTGTGCTGCACACCAGAGAAAGGCAGGCCGCAGCCATGTGCGTTACGCGGGACGAGGTTTTGATTCCGGCAGGCATGCGGCGTTTCTCCTGATTTTTCTGGTATGAGGACAGCCTTGGATGAGATTTTCTTTAGGGGAGTGCGATACGCTAAGGAAGTCTTTTCCTGACGCCGGGGGCGGGCGTCTGCTGTGTCTGCGGTGATGGCCCTTGGAAAGGGGGCTGGCACCCTTGATCACAAAAATGTGAGAATTGGAAAAGTTGAGTGAAGCCGTGCCCGATTTCATGCTTTCCTGTAGCGGCCCGCTGATGGCTGTGCTACGGACGCAGAGGGCATGTTGCAGCTTTCAGGAGCGGCTGGCGGGGTTATTGGCTTAAATCGGCCGGACCTGTCAACCCGTTCAAGTAACCTGCTCGTTTTTCAATTTACGAGAACTCGCTTCTCCGTACACCAGGATCTAGACCCTTGAAAAGTAACAGGACCGACCGCAGCCCCCGTTCTCCTCGCCGCGGCGGATTTGACGACGATTACATGTCCATGCCGTCTTTCGGTGAGCGCCCTTCCTTCGGTGATCGCGGAGGGTTTGCGCCGCGCCGTACCGGTGGTGGTGCTGGCGGACCGCAGGTTGTCCCTTCCGGTCCGGAAGTCGGTGCAACTGTAAAGTGGTTCAACGGCGAAAAGGGTTTCGGTTTCGTCGAACTGGCTGACGGCTCTGGCGACGTGTTCCTGCACGCTAACGCGCTTACTCAGGCTGGTGTACAGGGTGTAAACCCTGGTGCGACTCTGGTTGTCCGCGTTGGTCAGGGCCCCAAAGGCCGGCAGGTTGCTGAAGTCATTTCCGTTGATGAAAGCACTGCCCAGCCGGAACGCCCCCGTGCGGCTCGTCCTGGCTTCGGCGCACGCCCCGCAGCACGTCCGGCTCCGGACCTGTCTTCTGCTGAAGAAACGCGTGGCACCGTCAAGTGGTACAACGCCGTCAAGGGCTTTGGCTTCATCACGCCTGAAGGTGGTGGCAAGGACATCTTCATTCACGCTTCCGCACTGGAGCGTTCGGGCCTGAGCGCTCTGAACGAAGGTCAGGGCGTGAACGTCAAGGTTGTTCAGGGTCAGAAAGGCCCGGAAGCTGCTGAAGTTTCCGGCGACTGATTTAACCCGTAGCGGTTATCAGGAAAAAGCCCTGGCTCAGGCCGGGGCTTTTTTTATGCCTGTAAGGCGGGTTTATACCTCGCTGGAATGGTCTTTCGCATGCGCGTGCGTATGTGGTTCGACCGGAATGATATGAAGGCTGGCATGCGATACCCCCCTCTGGGTAATGACTGTATCTGACAGTTTTTGTAGGGCGGGTGCAGGGCCTCGCAGGATAGCGGTTTCCAGACAGCGTTCATGGTCGAGATGCACATGCATGGTCGCGACCGAAAGATCATGATGGGTATGCAGTTCATGGGTCAGGCGCTGGGCCAGAGCACGTGTTTCGTGGTCGTATACATAATCCAGAACAGCAACGCATTCTCCTGCCTGCGATAGGATGTTCTCGCGTGATGCGGCATCGCGGATTAGATCGCGGATAGCTTCAGAGCGGCTTGTATAGCCACGCCGGTTCATAAGCCCATCCACAGTGGCCAGCAGGTCTTCGTCAATCGTAATGGTAATCCGTTCCATGGCGCCCGGCCCTTTCGTGGAGATTGCTGTTACAGAAAGTATGAACTATTTATAAATAGGTATGATTCGTGATGGCGCCCTGCATGTCGTTCCAATATGTGCAGGGTCCGTGGTGGGGCTGATTTTTTCATGCGGTGTATGTGTCCGGTTCTTGCGGCGGGTTTTGCTCAGATTCTTATGGCATCATCCGTTCTGGGGGCCCAAGGGCATTCTCCAGAGCCAAGTGGGCAGAAGTTGGCCGAAAAAAAACATGTGGATGAAACCATTACCGTAACCGCCTCTCGTCTGGACCTGCTGGGCAAAGCGGTTTCGGCCGGACAGGGCACGATTACCCAGAATGAACTCAGGCTCCGGCCTGCGTATCGTGTGGGAGAACTGCTGGAATCCGTGCCCGGCCTTGTCGTCACTGTTCATTCCGGTGAAGGCAAGGCCAACCAGTTTCTCATGCGTGGGTTCAACCTCGATCACGGCACTGATCTGGCAACATTTGTGGATGATATGCCGGTCAATGAAGTCACACATGCCCATGGGCAGGGTTATACGGACCTCAATTTTCTGATCCCTGAAATGATGGGGACGATCGATTACACGAAAGGCCCGTTCAATGCCGCAACGGGTGATTTTGGTGTGGCAGGTTCGGACCGTATCCGGCTGGTGCGTGACCTGCCGACCATGATGAGTGGTAGTGGCGATACTTTCGGTAATGAACGGCTGATGGCTGGTGGGACAGCGCATTTCCAGAATGGTGATAAACTGCTCGGCGCGTTTGAAACCGACCATGCCGATGGTCCGTGGCGTTACCCAGATAATTTTCGCGCCATCAAATCCATGGCACGTTATCTGCACGGTACATCAACAAACGGGTTTGACCTCACCGGCATGTATTACCGGGGGCAATGGCGCGCCACCAATGACCAGCCGCTTGAAGCTATCCAGACCGGGCTGATTGATCGTTTTGGCTCACTTAACCCGACCGATGGCGGGTTTTCTGAGCGCTACAGCCTGTCGGGCCATTGCCAGCGGGGCGATGAGCATGAAAAATGGCAGGCCAGTTTTTATGCCACCCATGACCGTCTGACCCTATGGAATGATTTTACCCATTATCTGGTAGACCCTGTTGATGGAGATCAGTTCGAGCAGGATGAAACGCGCACCAAGGTTGGGGGCACGCTGAGCTATACCCGTCAGGATACGCTGTTTAATCATGTTCCCAGCCAGACTGTCTTTGGTATTGACGGGCGTTACGACACGATTTTTATCGACCGGCGCCACACCCGCCAGCGTGTTGTCCTCGCTACCTGCCCGGATAGCCCTTATGGAGGAGGAAGCTACGTCTGCAACGCGGATTCCGTGCAGGAAGGACGTGTTGCTGGATATGTGCAGAATACGACCCGCTGGCTCCCCTGGATGCGTACTGTTGTGGGGCTGCGTGAGGAATATTATCAGGGCTCGGATCTCAGTCTGGTAACGGGGGCCTCCGGCCATGTCGGTCAGGCGCTGTTTCAGCCAAAAGGCAGCCTGATTTTCGGGCCTTGGCATAAAACGGAACTTTATCTGAGTGCGGGGCGAGGTTTCCATTCCAACGACCTGCGCGGTGTGGTGGGTACGTTTTCGGGGGATCGTTTTACCGCGGGTTCGGTGCAGACCTCGGTGATGACCAAGGCCTTTTCAGAGGAAGTGGGTATCCGCTCCACGCCGCTGCGGCATCTCAACACGCAGCTTTCCTTCTGGCGGATCGATTTTGATTCGGAACTGATTTACGACCCGGATGAAGGGGTGAATGAAGCCGGCCCACCCAGCCGCCGTCAGGGGGTAGAGTTTTCAGCCCAGTACAATCCCCTGCCCTGGCTTGAACTGAATACCGACATTGCCTATTCGCACGCCCGGTACCGCACTAATAATCCCGGTTATTATGGGATTGATGGGCTGTATGTGGCCAATGCGCCCAATATCATCTGGTCATTCGGGGTGCTGGTTGACAACAAGGGGCCGTGGTTTGGCGGTATGCAGCTACGCTGGCTGGGTAGTTACCCATTGCTGGAAGATAACAGCCTGCGCTCCAAGGGGTATCAGGAGGTTAATCTTGATGTCGGTTATCGCTTCAGCAAGCATCTGACTCTGACGGTCTCGCTGTTTAACCTGACCAATTCCCACGATAATGCGATTGAATACGGCTACGAATATCGTATTACGCCCACGGCCAAACCGGTTACGGGAGCGACCGTGCACCCGCTTGAGCCCGTTTCAGCCCGCTTTGCGTTGACCCTGACATTGTAAAGCGGGCTGCCCGCGAATGGGGCAATGGGGATCAGTAGTCGCCTTTGCCCTTGTTACGGATCAGCCGCGCCTTGTCGCGCTGCCAGTCGCGATCGGCTATGGCGTGGCGCTTATCCACGCTTTTTTTACCAACCCCCAGACCGAGTGTAACCTTGGCTACGCCACGGGCATTGAAATGGATGTCGAGCGGCACAAGGGTTGCCCCCTGTTTGGCGATCGCCCCCATATATTTGCGCACTTCCTTGCGGTGCATCAGGAGCTTGCGCGGTGCGCGGCTATCAAAACGCGAGAGCACGCCACCCTGATATTCGGGGATATAGCTGTTGAACAGCCATAGTTCTCCATCACGCTCACCAGCAAAGGCTTCGCTAATCGTGGCGCGCCCAAGGCGCAGGCTTTTGACTTCGGGGCCTTTGAGCACAAGCCCGGCCTCTATGGTTTCCTGAATGGCGTAGTTGAACCGCGCCTTGCGGTTCTGGGCAACCATGCCGTGCGAAATCATGGAGCTTTTAGCGGTTTTACCAGATTTTTGCGACATGATCAGTCAAGCAGGCCCGTAGCGACAAGGGCTGCCCGCACCTTTTCGCGTGAAGGCTCTGTCAGCGGTGCCAGCGGCAGGCGGCAGGTCTCGCCCGCAAGGCCGAGCAGGCTGGCGGCGTATTTGGCAGGAGCCGGATTGCTCTCGCAGAACATGGCGTCATGCAGGGGCAGCAGACGGTCCTGAATGGCCATGGCGTCCTGTACGCGGCCTTCCTTCCATGCGCTCTGCACGTTGGCGCAGAGTGCCGGGGCAATGTTGGAGGTCACGCTGATGCAGCCATCACCACCGGAGGCGAGGAACGCAACGGCCGTGCCGTCTTCACCCGAAAGCTGGTTGAAAGGCCGGTCGAGCGCCTGACGGAGCTGGAGGGGGCGCAGCAGATTGGCCGTGGCGTCCTTCACCCCGATAATGTTCGCATGTCTGGCAAGGCGCGCCATGGTCTCGACACTGATATCGACTATCGAACGGCCGGGTATGTTGTACAGAATGACCGGTATGGAAATGGCGTCCGCAATGGTCATGAAGTGGCGGTAAAGCCCTTCCTGCGTAGGCTTGTTGTAATACGGCGCGACAACCAGCACCGCAGCCGCCCCGGCTTTTTGTGCATGGATTGCCAGATCGGTTGCTTCGGCCGTGCTGTTGGAGCCGGCCCCGGCAATAACCGGTACGCGCCCCGCAGCCACCTTGATGGCACGTTCCACCACGGCATGGTGCTCGGTATGGCTCAGGGTCGGGCTTTCGCCAGTTGTGCCCACAGCGCAAAGGGCAGACGTCCCTTCGCGGATCTGCCAGTCCGCAAACTTTTCGAAGGAGACGAAATCAAGGCTGCCATCCCGGTTCATGGGCGTAATGAGAGCCGTAATGGAGCCGGAAAAGAACGTGTCAGACATGGGCTGTAATCGATCCTGAAGTGGCATCCTCCGGTGAGGAACGCGGCATGTCCTGTCCTTCGGCTGATGTGGAGTGACGGAAGGGCGACTGTTCATAAACGCCCAGAATAGTGGCGCTTTTGGCGAAAAATTCAAGCTCGGCCAGAGCCTTGCCCAGATGGGCGTCTTCGGGGTGGCCTTCCACGTCCATCAGAAAGCGTGTGGCGGCGAATGTCTCGCCTGCCATGTAGCTTTCCAGACGGGTCATGTTTACCCCGTTTGTGGCGAACCCTCCCAGCACTTTGTACAGAGCCCCCGGCGTGTTGCGGACACTGAAAATTAGTGTGGTCATGACATGCGAGGCATGCACGAGGGGGCGTGTTGGCTGGCGTGAGGCGATATAGAAACGGGTGGTGTTGTGGGTTGCATCCTCAACATTGCGTTTGAGAATTTCAAGCCCGTAAAGTTCGGCCGCCAGTGCTGAGGCCACGGCGGCGTCCTCGGGTTTTTTCCACAAAGCTACCAGTTCGGCTGCCCCTGCCGTGTCGAATTCAGGCACAGGCATAAGGTTGTTATCGCGCAGGAGCACGCGGATCTGATCCATGGCCACGGGGTGGGTATGGATACGGCGGATCTGCTCCATGCGGGTGCCCGGCACGACCAATAGGCAATGTTCGACCCGCTGAAAGTGTTCGCCCACGATATGCAGCCCCGATGCGGGGAGCAGCGAGTGGATATCGGGCACACGCCCGGCCAGACTGTTTTCGCAGGCGAGCATGGCCTGTTCCGCCCGGCCTTCATGCACGGCGGCCATGGCTTCGGCAAAGCTGCGGCACGGCAGGGTGCGCCATCCGGGCCGTGCGTTGCGGCACGCTAGGTCTGAATAGGCTCCAGGTGTCCCCTGAAAGGCTATGACCTGCTGTGTCATGACTTTTGTGCTCCGATCATGCGGCGCGCCCGCTCTAGGTCTGCTGGTGTATCCACCCCGAAAGGGGCCGTATCCATACGGGTGCAGCCAATCCGCATGCCCGCTTCCAAAGCTCTTAACTGTTCGAGATTCTCGCGCATTTCAAGCCCGGAGGGCGGCAGACTGACAAAACGTGCCAGTGCCGTGCGCCGCCAAGCATAAACCCCGACATGGTGCCACAGCGGCCCAGCCCCCCACGGAATGGGCTGGCGTGAAAAATACAGACCCGGCGCGTGGCTCTGCTCCGCAGCAAAAGAGCAGGCCACCTTAACGACGGACGGCGCATCGCGCTCCTCATCAGAGGTTATAGGCGCTACCAGTGTGCCGAGGTCGAAGGCCGGATCATCCATGACACCCAGCACGGCGCGCAGGGCTGTGGGCGGAAACGTGGGCAGGTCGCCTTGCAGGTTGATAATGATATCGTGCTGCCCTTCGGGGTCTGCAAGGCAGGCCGCCTGCCATGCCCGATCCGATCCAGAAGGCAGATTTGGGTCTGTCAGGATAGCGGTGCCGCCCGCCTGGGTCACTGCATCGCAGATTTCCTGCTCGGCCGCGGCGACAATCACTGGGCCAATCTGCGCCTGTAGTGCCGCTTCGAGCACATGTACGATCATGGGGCGACCGGCAATATCCGCCAGTGGTTTTCCCGGTAGGCGGGTGGAGGCCAGTCTTGCGGGAATGATGGTCAGTGGTGGGGACGGCATCGGCTTGCTCCAGAACGTGGCGCGGCTTATAGCCGAAGACAAGGCGGCCAGCACTCTAGAAAAGCTGTATGGCAAACGCAACGGGTGAACAGAGGGGCGTTTTACAAACATGGATGGCAGGGGGCTGAACAGGGTCGCGGTTGCGGTGGTGCTGAGTGTCGGGGTGATGGCGGGCGCCTATGGTGTGGCCCGTGGTCTGGTGCCTGATACCACCCCTGCCCGGCTGGCCATGGTTCTGCCCGGCCACGGTGCCGTTGATATCGCGCCTTATCTGGAACGGGCCGATATGGGCCACGGTGCGCGCATGGTGGAGCAGGTTTGTGGGGGCTGCCATGCACTCAAAGCGGGTGCCGGCGATGGCGCGGGGCCGAACCTCTTTGGTGTGGTGGGCAGGCCTATAGCATCCGCTCCGGGTTATGCGTATTCCGGTGCCCTGCGCCACAGTGCCGCAGGCCGGACGTGGACAGAACAGACACTGTCCGACTGGCTGAGTAGCCCTGACCGTTTTGCGCCGGGCACCCGCATGTCCCTGAACGGCCTGACAGACCCAGCCTTGCGGGCCGATATTATTGCGTATTTGCGAACACTCCGTCAGCCACCGGACTGAGGCGGCCTCCCCCTTATCTAATTCTTCAGGACATCAAAGCATGACCACCAAGGAAATCGATCTTTACGTCGAAGTGGCCAACGCTCTGGCCGATACGGTCCGTTGCGTGGTGCGCCCGTGGTTCCGCAGGGGTATTGCGGTGGAAAGCAAGGGGGATGAAAGCCCCGTGACTGTGGCTGACCGCAGCGCCGAGCGTGTCATGCGCGCCATTCTGGCCGAGCGTCTGCCGCAGCATGGTGTGTTTGGCGAGGAATTCGGGCAGGCAAATCCCGAGGCCCCGTATCAGTGGCTGCTGGACCCGATTGACGGCACACGGGCCTTTGTAACGGGACGGCCAAGTTTTGGCACACTGATCGCTCTTTTCCATGAAGGCAAGCCGCTTCTGGGGCTGCTGGATCAGCCAATACTGGAGGAGCGCTGGATGGGCGTAAACGGGCGCGAGACGGTTTTTACCTCCTCGCTGGGGGGGCGTGTCGGCACGCGCAATGTCAGCCTTGGTGAGGCGGAATTGTCCTGCACCTCTCCCGAAATGCTGGAAGTCGCTCCGCATGATGGTTGGAAAACGCTCAAATCCCGCGCGCGGCGTATGACGTGGGGGGGGGACTGCTATGCCTATGGTCTGCTCGCTCTCGGCCAGCTCGACCTGATTGCCGAATGCGACATGAAGCCGTGGGACTGGGGAGCGCTGGTGCCGATCGTGCAGGGAGCAGGTGGTGTCATGACCCGCTGGGATGGCTCTGATCTGCGGTTTGAGGGAGATGGAACGGTGCTGGCGGCCGCCACTCCTGCCCTGCACGCTGCCGCGTGCGAAGCGTTGCGTTCCGGCGCGTAAAGCCTGCATTGGCCTGCGGGTGGAGGCTGTGTTGTGGCGGATATTTCGCCATTACGACATGGCCCCCTCTGTTCATCCGCCGTGATTTGCGATAGGCCTGCGCTTTGACATAACAGCTATTGGTCATTCCAGATGAGCACAAGCACGCACCTGTCTCTCCCCAAGGACAAGATCCGTATTCTCCTGCTCGAAGGCGTACATGACAGTGCGGTTGCACTGCTCAAGGCCTGCGGGTACGACAACGTTGTGCGGCTGAAAGGTGCTCTGGAAGGCGACGCCCTGCGTGAAGCGCTGGAAGGCGTTCATATCGTCGGTATCCGTTCACGGACGCAGCTGACGAAAGAAGTCATTGAATCGGCGGATCGTCTCATGGCTATCGGGTGTTTCTGCATCGGCACCAATCAGGTGGATCTTGACGCGGCACGGCTCAATGGCGTGCCGGTGTTCAACGCACCGTTCAGCAACACCCGCTCGGTGGCCGAACTGGTCATGGGCGAGATTGTCATGCTCATGCGCCGCATTTTCCCGCGTTCGGTGGAGTGCCATGCCGGGGAGTGGAACAAATCTGCCGTCAATAGCTGGGAAGTGCGTGGCAAGACGCTCGGTATCGTAGGTTATGGCTCCATTGGTTCACAGCTTTCCGTTCTGGCGGAAGCTTTCGGCATGCGGGTTCTGTACTACGATGTAGTGGACAAGCTGGTGCACGGTAACGCCCAGCCGGTGGAAACGCTGGAAGACCTTCTGGGCCAGAGTGACGTGGTCAGCCTGCATGTGCCGCAGTTGCCCACAACGGCCAACCTGATGGGTGCAGCCCAGATACGCGCCATGAAAAAAGGCGCGTTCCTGATCAACAATGCCCGTGGCAATGTGGTTGATCTGGAGGCTCTGGCCGAAGCGCTGAAAAGTGGTGATCTGCTCGGCGCGGCCATTGACGTGTTCCCCAAGGAGCCCAAGGGCGCTGGGGATCGTCTGTCCACCCCGATCATGGGGCTGGAAAATGTCATTCTCTCCCCGCATATCGGCGGTTCCACGGTGGAAGCGCAGGAGCGTATCGGCGTTGAAGTGGCCCGCAAGCTGGTCGAATACTCCGATGTCGGCTCGACCTTCGGCGCGGTCAACTTCCCCGGTGTGCAGCTGCCCGCCAGCCCGCGCGGCGCGCGTTTCATGCATGTGCACCACAGCGTGCCGGGCATGATGATGAAGCTGAACGAGGTTTTCCTGCGGGCAGGCTGCAACGTGACGGCGCAGTTCCTCCAGACCGATAGCGAAATCGGTTATGTCGTGATCGAGGCCGATACCGCTGGAGATACCGAACTGGACGACCGTCTGCTCCACTCCCTGCGTGAGATA
Organism: Acetobacter papayae; assembly: GCF_047721125.1. NCBI lineage: Bacteria > Pseudomonadati > Pseudomonadota > Alphaproteobacteria > Acetobacterales > Acetobacteraceae > Acetobacter > Acetobacter papayae. Next base: position 134,980 of record NZ_JBDNWF010000001.1, read on the forward strand.
GAGGGCACGATCCGCGCTCGTCTGATCTACAAGGGCAAATAAGACATGAATGCGGGTACGGGACTGATCAATGCCCGTATCCGCAGTTTTGCCTTTTCAGGCATAGAGGCGCGGCCCGTCTGGGTTGAAGTGCAGGTTGCCAGTGGCCTGCCTGCCTTTCTGGTGGTGGGTCTGCCTGACAAGGCCGTGGGTGAAGCGCGTGAGCGCGTAAGGGCCGCCCTTACCTCCATTGGGCTGGCATTGCCCGCCAAACGTATTCTTATCAATCTTGTTCCAGCCGACCTTCCCAAGGAAGGATCGCATTTTGATCTGCCGATTGCGCTGGCGCTGCTGGCTGCCATGGGAGTTGTGCCCGCAGAGGAAGCCGGGCGTTATGCCGCCATGGGTGAGCTGTCGCTTGATGGGCGGATCAATCCGGTATCTGGCGTGTTATCAGCAGCGCTTGAAGCCTCAGCCCTCGGTCTGGGGCTTGTCTGCCCCGCACAACAGGGTGAGGAAGCTTTATGCGGTGGTGACATTGCCATTCTGGCAGCACCAACCCTGTTGGCCTTGATCAACCATTTCAATGGCATGCAGCCATTGCCTTCTCCCGTATTTACACCACGACTGCCCGCCCCCGAACAGAATGTGCCAGACCTTGCGGATGTGCGGGGCATGGAAACAGGACGGCGCGCGCTGGAAATTGCCGCGGCTGGTGGCCACTCGCTTTTGCTGTCTGGCCCACCGGGTGCCGGGAAATCCATGCTCGCAGCACGGCTTGTCGGGTTGCTGCCCGACCTGAGCCCGCGTGAAAGCCTCGAGGTGTCGCGCATTTACAGTGCCGCGGGATTGCTGGTGGAGGGGCGTCCGCTCTTTCGTCCTCCCTATCGTGACCCGCATCACTCCGCGAGCCTGCCGGCTCTGGTCGGTGGTGGCAGCCGTGCCCGGCCGGGGGAAATCAGTCTGGCGGATCAGGGCGTGCTGTTTCTTGACGAACTGCCGGAGTTTTCCCGTGCCGCGCTGGAGGCCCTGCGGCAACCGCTGGAAACTGGGCGCGTAACCATAGCGCGGGCTGCAGCGCATGTTGCATACCCTGCCCGTTTTCAGCTTGTTGCGGCCATGAATCCCTGTCGCTGCGGGTATCTGGGTGATGCCACGCGTGAGTGCGGTAAAGCACCGCGCTGTGGGCAGGACTATGCGGCGCGGCTGTCTGGCCCTCTGCTGGACCGCATTGATCTGCATGTGGGTATGCAGCCTTATGAGCCGCTGGGCTACATGCGCGATGCCGTGGGTGAAACAACCGCTCAGGTGCGTGAGCGTGTCGAGGCGGCGCGGGATATGCAAAACCAGCGGCAGGACGGGCGTAAAAACGCGGAAATTTCAATCGAGCAGACTGGGCTGGCAGGAGATGCCGCGCAACTGGCGCAGTCGGTTGCAGAAAAATTCCGCTTCTCGGCGCGTGGATATACGCGGCTGGCCCGCGTGGCCCGTACGGTTGCCGATCTGGCTGGTAGTGTTGAGATACAACCCGGCCATGTGGCTGAAGCCGCAACCTTTCGGGTGCGGCTTCAGGGCTGAGTATCAGGCGCGGCGGAGCTGCGTGAAGGCCTGCTTCAGATCCGCCATAAGATCGGTGGTCTGTTCAAGCCCGATCTGAAGCCTGAAGGCACAGGCCTGCCCCATGGGGGATGGGAATGCTCGCTGAATACCACCCGTGGTCGGCAGAACGAGGCTTTCATACCCACCCCATGAGGCCCCGATCCCGAACAGGTGCAGGCTGTTGATCATGCGCTCCATGTCCTGCCCGGTATAACGGGGCTCCAGCACAACACCGAACAGGCAGCCCGCACCGGTAAAGTCACGCGCCCACAGGTCGTGGCCCGGACAGCCCGGCAGGGCCGGGTGCAGAACCTGAGCGACTTCGGGCTGTTCTTGCAGCCATATTGCCAGATCAAGGGCCGAGCGGGCCTGTTGCGCCAGCCTGACTCCCATGGTGCGCAGGCCGCGCAGGGTCAGCCAGCAGTCATCCGGCCCGGCGACCTGTCCTGTCTGGATAGCGGTATCGCGCAGTTGTTCCCATGTTTTGCGGTCCGCAACGGTAATGGCGCCTGCAATGACATCGGAATGGCCAGCCGGGTATTTGGTCAGGGCCTGAATGGACAAGTCGGCTCCATGGGCAAACGGCGCAAAAATGCCAAATCCCCATGTGTTATCCACGAACAGCTTGGCCCCGTTGCGGTGTGCAACTCGTGCCAGCATGGGGATGTCCTGCACCTCGAAGGTGTGGCTGCCGGGACTTTCGGTAAAAATCACCCGTGTGCTGGGAGTGATGAACGTTTCCAGCTCTTTTTCGTCCGCCATGGGGGGGAAGTACGAAATCTCTACCCCGAAACGGCGCAGTATGTTTTCCGCAAAACGGCGTGTGGGGCCGTAAACGCTGTCCGAGAACAGGCAGTGGTCGCCCGCGCTCAGAAAAGCCAGAAGCGGCAGCGTGCATGCGGCAAGGCCGGAACTGACGATCTGGCAGTCCGTGCCGCCTTCTAGCGTGGCGATCGCTTTTTCCAGCTCGTGCTGGATGGGCGAGCCCATGGCACCATAAATGCTCTCATGGTCATAACGCGCTGCACCCTGCCTTTGCATGGCGTCCAGCGAGGGAAACACAACGGTGGAGCCGCGCGTGACAGGTGGGTTGACGTAGCAGCCGCGTTCATCCGGCGTGGGCCGTGCCGCGTGGGACAGGGTCGTGCCGAGTTTGAGCCAGCCTTCGGCCACCCTGTTCTGATCAGTCATGTCTCATGCTCCGTTTCTGCCGTGGTGTTTACTGGTTGGGGGTGCGTTCGGTGGTAACCGGCAGGTCGGGCATGCTGCCCCATTCGGCCCATGAACCATCATAGAGAGCGCTGTTTTCTAATCCCGCAAGGGACAGGGCAGCGCTCAGGACTGAGGCTGTCATGCCTGAACCGCAGGTGGTTACGGGCCTGTCCTGCGGCTTGAGACCCATTTGTTGGAAAAGGGCCTGTATGGCCTGTCGCGGCAGGAAATGCCCCTGCCCGTCCAGCACTGTTTTATAAGGCAGGCAATGCGCACCTGGCATATGCCCGGAGCGGACGCCGGGCCGGGGCTCGGGGGCTGTGCCGTAAAAACGTGCTTCGCTCCGTGCATCCAGAATGGGCCGCTCGCCAGTCGCCACGATCGTGCACATGTCGCCCAGCCCGGCTATGCGGCTGTAATGCGTGTGGGCATGATAGCGGGTGGCAGGGCGCGGTGGGGTGGGTCTGTCTGAAACCGGCAGGCCAGCCCTGAGCCATGCGGGCAAGCCGCCATCAAGGATGTGCACGGTGTCATGGCCGAACAGCGTGACCAGCCACCATGCCCGACAGGCCGAGGCGGTGTTGCCCTGATCGTAAAAAACGACAGGGTCTGTCCGCGCGACACCCAGCGCTCCCATCAGGCTGGCATAACGCGCGGCGGACGGCACGGTGTGTGGGAACAGGCCCTGCAGGTCGGAAAAAATATTGATATCGAAATACAGGCTGCCCGCAATATGTTCATGCAGGAAACGCTCGGCGGGGTTTCCCCCTTCTCCGGGCAGGAGGGCTGTGGCGTCAAACACGACCGGCGGCGTGGGTGAGCGGAGCAGGGTTGCGAGTTCATCCGCCTGAACGAGAAGGGACATGGCCAGCCTGTAACCGTTTTCCTGTTTCGGGTGTTCGCACCATAAGATGATCCACCGCAGGCGTGAACCGGCTTTCTTGCCATGCTGGCGGTCTTTGAGGTGCCGTGCTTTAGTAACTGTCATGGCGAATGAACGGATCATAACAACAGAACATGTCCTGCGATTCCTGCTGCTGGGGGCCGTCGGGTATGGCTGTGTGCTTGTTCTGGCACCGTTTTCCTCAGCACTGCTATGGGCTGGGGTGTTGACCTATACGACATGGCCACTGTTCCAGCACTTGCGTAGGCGCATGGGGGCGAGTGCCGCCAGTCTGGTCATGACCTGCCTGTGTGCTGTGGGGGTTGTGCTGCCGCTGGCTGCACTGGCATCGGCCAGCTTTTCCACCGGGCCAAGGCTGGCCGCCCAGTTGATGGCGCTGGTGGGGGAAATCAACCACCTGCCGCCCCTGCCCCACTGGCTCGCCACCCTGCCGGTTTTTGGCGCTGAAATCAGTCATCGCTGGGCCTTGTGGGAGCAGAACGTCAACGCCTTTGCCGAAGAGTTCCGGCCCTATGCGGGCAGCATCATCCAGTCCCTGCTGGGTGTGCTGATGCAGTTTGCCAACGGGGCCTTGCATCTTGTCATGGCGCTGTTCATTTCATTCTTTTTCTGGATTGGCGGCTCCGTGCTCTGGGACACGCTTCAGGCGGTTATCCTGCGCATAGCAGGCCCACAGGCAGGGCGTTACCTGCATATTGTGGGCAGCACGGTGCGCGGCACGGTTTATGGTATTCTGGGTACCGCCATCATTCAGGGGATACTGACCGGCATAGGACTGTGGATGACAGGCGTGGGGGAGCCGGTGGTATTGGGTATTCTTGCCGCGTTTCTTGCCGTGTTTCCGGTCGGCGCGCCTCTGGTCTGGGGGCCTGCCGCGATCTGGCTGCTGGTGGCACATCATCCGGGACATGGTATTCTGCTGCTGCTTTACGGCATTATATTTGTGTCCGGGGCGGATCATGTCATTCGGCCGCTTTTTATCGTACGGGGGTCCAAGCTGCCTTATCTGTTGACTGTTCTGGGCGTGATCGGGGGCATTCTGGCTTTTGGCGGGGTTGGCATTTTCCTTGGCCCTATCCTGTTGGCCATTGGCTTTTCCGTCACAATGGAATTCGCCGCCAGGGATGCGCTGCTGCTGCTGTCGGCTGACGGCAGGAGGAATACCGCTCCATGAAACGCAGGCTTGTAAATCTTGTAGAATGGGCGCAGCGCCGTCGCGCGCGCCAGAACCCCGGGTATGAAGGGGCTGCGCTTAAAGTCATAAGCTGGAATTTGCTGCGCAGGACTGGTGCCACCGTTCACGATGTGGCGGCCCTGATCACGCGTGAAAATCCCGATATCCTGCTCATGCAGGAAGCCACAGTCGAGATTGATGCCCTGCCGCTACTGGTGGGCGGACATTATAGCCGCGCGCCTCTGCCCGGTCGCATTCATGGTCTGGCCTGCTGGAGCCGCCAGCCTTTCAGCCGGCCGCCGCGGGCTTGCACAATCCCTTCGGGGGTGATGGTCAAACGGCATGCACAGATTATCGAATACAGACAGTTTTCTTTGGCCAATGTGCATCTTTCCCATGGGCAGGTGCTGAACCGGCGGCAGTTACGCAGAGTGGCATCTCTGCTAACAGCACCCTGCGCCATTCTGGGTGATTTCAATCTGGTGGGGCCAACGCTGGTGCCGGGCTTTCGGGATGTGGGGCCAAAAGCGCCCACGCATAACATGGCCGAGGTTCTGCCGATCAGGATCGATCGCTGCCTGACCGAAGGCATGATTTGCCTTGGCTCACGGGTTCTGCCGGTTTTTGCCTCGGATCACAGGCCCATTGCGGTCATGCTTCAGCCGGCTCAGGCAGAAGGGGCTGCCCGTATTACAGCTCTTACAGATAGGGCATGAACAGGCGGGCAAAGGCGTCGCGTACTATTTCCAGCTTGTAGCGGTTGTCCAAATCATAATGGGTGAGCCTGCGGTTCTGGTGGCTGTTAATGAACGTATCCAGACTATCGGCCAGAGAGGTATCGTAGGCTTCCATATTGATTTCGAAGTTCAGCCGCAGGCTGCGGATATCAAGATTGGAACTGCCAAAGAAAGACCACGCCTTGTCCACGACCATCAGCTTGGAGTGGTTGAAAGGTGCCGCTGCCAGCCATATACGCGCGCCCGAATGCAGCAAGGGGGCAATATTGGCTGCACAGGCCCAGTCAAGGACACGATGGTTACTGCGTTCGGGAATGACAATATCTACCTGCACACCCCGCAAGGCTGCCAGTTCCAGTTCTGAAAGAAAACGTTCGCCCGCCAGAAAATAGGGGGTCATCAAGCGTACACTGCGTCGCGCCAGAGTAATGGCCTGCAACATGGTGTATTCGATTTTTTCCAGATCCGTATCCGGCCCAGCCGTAACAATACGCGCTAGTGTTTCGCCCTTGCCGCTGGGGGCTTCGCTGAACAGGTCAGCATCCAGTGTTTCATGGGTGGTAAAATACCAGTCCCATGCGGCTGTTGCAGCCAACTGATGTACCGCTGGGCCTTCGATCATGAAATGTGTGTCAGATACAGGGTTCCGGGGCTTGCGGGATACGCGGTTTTCATCCGCGATGTTCAGCCCGCCCATGAAGCCGATATGGCCATCGACGACCAGAATTTTACGGTGATTACGCAGGTTGAGAAACGGCATGCGCCACGGCCAGACGGAATGCATGAAGCGCGCACAGGGCACCCCTGCCCGTCTCAGGCGGTGGTAAATGGGGGAAAGAAAATACCCACTGCCAATACCGTCAACCAGTACGCGCACACACACGCCACGTGCATGTGCGTCTGCCAGAGCTTTGGCGAATGCCTGCCCTGTCTGGTCATCGCGAAAAATATAGGAGCACAATATGACGCTTTTGCTCGCATTTTCGATAGCGCGGATCATGGGCGGATAAGCGCCATCGCCATCATGCAGGCAGGTGATGGTGTTGCCGCAGACAAGGGGGCGGGTGGTCAGTTTGCCCACCATGAGTGCCAATGGCGCGAACTGTCCTTCCAGTTCGCGGTTCCATGAGGAAAGCCGTGAAATGCCGGGCCGCCCGCCCGAGCGCGTGCCAACCAGCTTACGCGCCAGACGCGTTACGCGGTTGATGCCGAACATGACATACAGCACCGAACCCAGAATGGGCATGAGCATGCAGATGCCCATCCACCCTATGGCCGATGCCGTGTCACGTTTGGTCAGCAGGATGTGCAGAACAACAGTTGCGACCAGCACAAGCTGGAGTATCATCAGGGCGAGAAGCAGTAGGGGATGGGAAAAAACGGATAGCATGGCGTTTGATCGGGACTTCCGCTCGGCAGGAAAAGCAACAAACACCATGTATCATGTACAGGGACAACGCAAAGCGGTTTCGCCCGCTCGGCGCGCGCGCGGTGTGCAGGCCCAGCAGGATGGCATTGAAGCTGAAAGTAAGGCCTGCGCCATGCTGGAGGCCCGAGGCTGGCGTATTCTGCTGCGCCGCGCCCGTACACCTCGTGGAGAGGTCGATATCGTGGCGGATTGTGCTGGTATTCTGGCGTTTATTGAGGTGAAGAAACGTCAGACAATGGCAGAAGCTCTGGCCTGTCTGTCACCCGTGCAATCCAGACGGCTGTACAGGGCGGCTGAATGTCTGCTCCAGCGTAATGGCGCATGGCATTACGAGGAACTCAGGTTTGACCTGATAGCGATGGACAGTGCCGGGACTATGGAGTGGGTCGAAGATATTCTGCGGCAAATGTGATCGTGAGCCGCAGAATCGCATACAGGATTAAACCGTAACCGTAATCAGGTGCGGTGATGGGTCTTTTTGACGTGCACGGCATGCTTGGGAGCATGATAGCTGACAAGATGAACCATGCCATGAACTTTGCCCGCATGAGCAAGAGTTACGGAATGGGACGATACACCATGATGGGCAGTATGTGCGTGAGCATGAAAAACGGGCGGCGGTGCTGTTAGCGCTGCAAATGTTAGCTTGCTGGCTTCAAGGTCGGAAATAACTCTCTGTGCGCGTGCAGCGGGCTGAAAGCCAAAAGCAGCAACCGCCATACCGCAGAGCACAAGTGATACACGCCCCAACACAAACCGCGTCATTACTCCGGCCTTATCCCATTTTCACGATCTGTGTGAAACTATACAGGCCGGAGTGTGCATGACAACCTGAAAATCAGGCAGATGCGTTACAGGCGATGTTTTTTTCTGCCAGAAGGGTCTGCAGTTCACCGCTCTGGAACATTTCCGTTACGATATCGCAGCCGCCGATAAACTCACCCTTGACGTAAAGCTGGGGAATGGTCGGCCAGTTGGAGAAATCCTTGATACCCTGACGGATGGAGGGATCAGCCAGAACATTCGCGGTTTTGAACGGCACACCCAGATGGTTGAGGATCTGAACGACACGGGCCGAAAAACCGCATTGCGGGAAGTCGGCATCGCCTTTCATGAACAGCATAACCGGGTTGCTGTCGATTTCCTGCTGGATTGCCTGTGTAGCGGAATCAGTCATTGGTCATGTCCTTGCAAGGGGTAAACCCGAATGGGTCAGGGAGTGGCTGTCTTGAGTGCCAGGGCGTGGAGCTTGTCGCCCATATGGCCCTGTAAGGAATCATAAACGAGCTGGTGCTGCCGCACACGGGGCAAGCCCCGGAATGCCTCGCTGACAATGCTGCACGCGTAGTGATCGCCGTCGCCCGCAAGGTCATCAATCTTGACCTGAGCATCCGGGAACGCCGCGCGGATGTATGTTTCCAGCTCCGTGGCACTCATTGCCATGTTGCCTCTCCCCCTTCTGTTTTTCCTGCCTTAACGGGCGTCCATCAGTGCAGGAAAAAATGTTTCATGCGCGTTTTTTAGTCGTGCGATGGATATGGTGACGCCGCTCGGCAAAATCAAATCCTTGCCGCCGGAACGGGCAATAATTCGTGCAGGAATACCTGCCGCTGCCGCACGGGCGCACAGGGCCGCGCCATCATCCACACAGGCCAGATAACGGGCCTGATCCTCACCAAACCAGAAGGCTTCGGGGCGGATACCAGAATCCGGGCTGTCGATTACGCAACCGACATCGCCCGCCATGGTCATTTCCGCAAGGCCAACCAGAATACCGCCATCGGCAAGGTCATGGCACGCGGTAATGGCACCGGACAGGATTTCCGTGCGGACAAAGTCACCATTGCGGCGTTCGGCCGCCAGATCGACAGGTGGTGGCGGGCCATCTTCACGGCCAAGGATTTCACGCAGCCAGATGGACTGCCCGAGCGCTCCCTGTGTTGCCCCTAGTAGAACCACATCCTTGCCATCCTGCATGCCAAGCCCGATTGCTTGCGCCGCATTTTCCAGAACGCCAAGGCCACCAATAGCCGGTGTGGGCAGAATGGCGGTGGTGGAGCCGTCAGGGTTGCGGGTCTCGTTATAGAGCGAGACATTGCCGCTCACGACCGGGAAGTCGAGCACGGTGCAGGCTTCCGCCATGCCTTCGATCGCGGCGATGAACTGCCCCATGATCTCGGGCTTTTCGGGGTTGGCGAAGTTCAGGTTATCCGTCACGGCCAGAGGGCGTGCGCCCGTGGCCGTGATATTGCGCCATGCTTCGGCAACGGCCTGCGCACCACCCGTTTTCGGGTCTGCCTGACAGTAGCGTGGTGTGCAGTCCGTGGTGACGGCCAGAGCGATTTCCGTGTCATCCACCCGCACAATTGCGGCATCAGCCGCACCGGGGCGGCGCACGGTCTGCCCGCCTACGGTGCTGTCATACTGGTTCCACACCCATGAGCGCGAGCACAGATCGGGCGAGGCGACAAGCTCAAGAAGCATGGCGTCCAGCGACAGCGGCGCGTGTACGGGTTCCAGCGGTGCGGGGGGCACGGGGGCTATTGCCGGGCGGTCGTATATCGGGGCCTGATCCGCCAGCGGGGCCAGCGGAATATCGGCTTCCACCTGCCCGTTATGGCGCACGACAATGTGACCGGTTTCGGTCAGATGGCCGATGATGGCGAAGTCGAGTTCCCATTTTTCAAAGATTTTGCGGGCTACGTCCGTGCGATCCGGGCGGAGCACCATCAGCATCCGTTCCTGGCTTTCCGACAGCATCATTTCATAGGCTGTCATGCCGGGTTCGCGCTGGGGCACTGCGTCCAGATCAAGGTCGATACCCACACCACCCTTGCCCGCCATTTCAACGGAAGAGGACGTAAGGCCCGCCGCACCCATATCCTGAATGGCGACGATAGCATCGGTTGCCATCAGTTCCAGGCAGGCTTCGATCAGCAGTTTTTCAATGAAGGGGTCACCAACCTGCACGGTGGGGCGCTTGGACAGCGCATCTTCATCAAATTCGGCGGAAGACATGGTGGCGCCATGGATACCATCGCGGCCCGTGCGTGAGCCGACATACACGACAGGATTGCCCACACCCGCAGCAGCGGAGAGGAAGATCTTGTCCGTACGCGCAATGCCCACCGTCATGGCATTTACAAGCGGATTGCCATCATAAGCCGGGTGGAAGTTGATTTCCCCCCCGACTGTGGGCACACCCACGCAGTTGCCATAACCGCCAATGCCGCGCACCACGCCATCAATGATGCGACGTGTGACAGGGTTTTCGGGGCTACCAAAGCGCAGGGCGTTCAGGTTTGCGACAGGGCGCGCCCCCATGGTGAACACATCGCGCAGGATACCCCCAACGCCTGTGGCGGCACCCTGGTAGGGTTCGATAAAGGACGGGTGGTTATGGCTTTCCATCTTGAAGATGGCGGCATAACCCTGACCGATATCGACAACACCTGCGTTTTCACCCGGCCCATGGATAACCCACGGGGCGGTGGTCGGCAGGTTGCGCAGCCACTTGCGTGACGATTTATAGGAGCAGTGTTCCGACCACATGACCGAGAACACACCCAGTTCGGTCAGTGTTGGGGTACGGCCCATGATTGTGAGCACACGCCCGTATTCCTCGGCTGTCAGGCCAAATTCACGAGCAAGGGCGACATCAACGGTTGCGGGTTTATTCACCGGACTACGGCCTCCACCAGACCTTTAAACAGAGGCAGACCATCCTCACCGCCCATGAGCGGATCAACCAGATCCTCCGGGTGGGGCATCATGCCGCAGATACGATTGTTTTCGCTCAGAACGCCGGCAATGCTGTTGAGGCTGCCATTGGGGTTGCTGGCCACGTCATCGGCCTGCACATGCCCCGTGGCGCTTGCGTAGCGGAATGCCACACGGCCTTCGCCTTCCAGACGTTCAAGCGTTGCCGCGTCGGCAGTATAGTTGCCGTCGCCATGGGCGAGTGGCGTGCGGAATACATCGCCCTTCGTCCAGAGCCGGGTAAAGGGGGTCTGTGCGTTTTCAACCCGCAGGTAGCAGTCCTGCGACAGGAAGCGCAGATTGGCGTTGCGCAGGAGTGCGCCTGGCAGCAACCCAGATTCAGTCAGGATCTGAAAGCCGTTGCACACCCCAAGAATATGCCCACCTTTGGCCGCGAACGCACGCACCGCACCCATGACGGGCGAATGGGCCGCCATGGCACCGCAGCGCAGGTAATCGCCATAGCTGAAACCACCCGGCAGAACTACCAGATCAAGCCCCGAGAGGTCGGTCTCGTGGTGCCAGATCATGCGCGGGACCGAGCCGGTTACGCGTTTGAGTGCAAGGGCCATATCCCGTTCACGGTTAGTGCCGGGAAAGACGACAATAGCAGCTTTCATGGTTTTGCCCCGCACGGATAGGTGTCATGCAAAGCCTTGAAAACGCTCTCGCCCACTGGGTGGGACAGGGCATCGGTATGGGCTTTCAGCCAGATCAGAACCTTGCCGCGGATGGATGCGGTCGTTTCCGATACAGGAACACAGAACGCGGCGGCTGCATTGGCATCACCCGCGGCACTGCTGTTGAGTTTAGAAAGCGTTGCACCATCAGCCAGACCGCTCAGATACGCATCGCACAGGCTGTGCCCGGTCGGGCGCGAGCAGATGCGGGCAAAGCTGTCTGTCTGCATGGGGGTTATACGTTGTGCCCTGGCCTGCTCATGGAACAGGGTCGGGACCGCCAGCGGGCTGGCGAGGGCGCCTGTCAGGCAGAACAGGGCAAGCCGCTTCATGCGGTCACCTCGATGGCGTAATCTTCGATAACCAGATTGGCCAGCAGGTTTTTTGCCATATCTTCAGCTGTTTTGCGGGCGTCTTCCGCAGTGCTACCCTGCAGATCAAGCTCGATCACCTTGCCTACGCGCACATCCTGAGCGTTGCCAAAGCCAAGGGTATGCAGCGCATGGCCAATGGCCTTGCCCTGCGGATCCAGAACACCGTCTTTCAGCATGACGGTCACACGTACCTTCATTCTTCGCTCCCGTTGCCGCTCGCGGCTTTTACTGTACCGTTTCCGGGCCTCTCATGTCGCCCCCTGCCCCGTTTTCGGGCAGAATTCCCATGCGGCGCGCCACTTCCTGATACGCTTCCTTGACATTGCCGAGGTCACGGCGGAAGCGGTCCTTATCCAGTTTTTCGTTGGTCTGGGTGTCCCACAGGCGGCAGTTGTCGGGCGAAATTTCGTCCGCCAACACAATCCGCATTTCCTCACCTTCCCAGCAGCGGCCGAATTCCAGCTTGAAATCGACAAGCTGGATACCAATGCCGCTGAACAGGCCGCACAGGAAGTCGTTCACGCGCATGGCCATGCCCGTAATGTCTTCCATGTCATGTGCACAGGCCCAGCCGAAAGCGATAATATGATCTTCCGACACCAGAGGGTCGCCCAGTTCGTCGTTCTTGTAATAGAATTCAACGATGGGGCGAGGCAGGCGCTGCCCTTCGGGAATGCCGAACCGCTTTGAAATGCTGCCTGCAGCAATATTGCGTACCACCACTTCCAGCGGAATGATTTCGACTTCCTTGACCAACTGCTCACGCATGTTGATACGCCGGATGAAATGCGTGGGAATACCGATTTCCTGCAGGCGCAGCATCAGATGTTCGCTGATACGGTTGTTCAGCACGCCCTTGCCGGTAATAACGCCGCTTTTTGCGCCGTTTCCGGCCGTGGCGTCATCCTTGAAATACTGCACAAGCGTGCCCGGCTCGGGGCCTTCAAAAAGGATTTTTGCTTTACCTTCATAAAGCTGCCTGCGGCGGGCCATGATGATCCTTACCTGTCGTGTCAGACCAGACCGGCCGGGGCCGACTGGAAGATATGAAAAACCCGCCGTGGCGGTATGCTGGAAGTGCGTCCGGCTTTCATAGCAGGATTACCGCGCGGGCGATACGCCGCGCGGTGCCTGTGCCGTGTTTAGTGTTGCGGCCCGGTTTCACCAAAGATTTTTTCGTACTGTGCGTCGATCGCACGCAGGTGCTGGCGGCTGTCCATGGCGGCATCCAGCACATCGGCGCTGACACGGCCCGAAATTTCGGTATCCGCATCCAGATTCTGGCGGAAGGTCTTGCCTTCGGGGGTGCCGAGCTTCGTCCATGTTTCCATGGCGTTGCGCTGCACGATCCGGTAGGCGTCCTCGCGCGACAGTCCGGCCTTGGCGAGTGCCAGCAGCACTTCACCGGAATGGACAACCCCACCGAGGCTTTCGATGTTGGCGGCCATGCGGTCGGGGTAAACCACCAGTTTGGACATCATGCCCGACAGGCGTGCGAGTGCGAAGTCCAGCCCGATTGTGGCATCGGGGCAGATGTTGCGCTCAACCGAGGAGTGGCTGATGTCACGCTCGTGCCACAGGGCCACGTTTTCCAGCGCGGGAATGACGGCCGAGCGCACAAGGCGCGCAAGACCGGTCAGGTTTTCGGTCAGCACCGGGTTGCGCTTGTGGGGCATGGCCGAAGAGCCCTTCTGCCCCGGATGGAAGAATTCTTCGGCCTCACGCACTTCGGAGCGCTGGAGGTGGCGGACTTCCGTAGCCAGGCGCTCGATGCCGCTGGCAATAACCGCCAGAGCGCAGAAGAAGGCAGCATGACGGTCGCGCGGGATAACCTGCGTGGAAACGGTCTCGGCCTGCAGGCCCAGCCGTTCGGCCACAAAGGATTCAACCCGCGGGTCGAGATGGGCATAGGTGCCAACGGCACCGGAAATGGCGCAGGTTGCGATTTCGGCCCGTGCGGTTTCAAGGCGCTGGCGGTTGCGGGCAAATTCGGCGTAATGCCCGGCCAGCTTCAGGCCGAAAGAGGTCGGCTCGGCATGAATGCCGTGGCTGCGCCCGATGGTGAGCGTGTGCTTGTGTTCAAACGCGCGGGCCTTGAGTGCGGCCAGAACGTCATCCAGATCCTTGAGCAGCAGGTCGGTAGCTTGCACAAGCTGCACGGACAGACAGGTATCCAGCACATCGGACGAGGTCATGCCCAGATGCACGAAGCGGCTTTCCGGCCCGACTTTTTCAGCCAGCCATGTCAGGAAGGCAATGACATCGTGGCGGGTTTCGGCCTCGATCTCGTCGATCCGGGCGAGGTCGGCCTCGGAAAAGGCGGCCATGGCGGCGTTGCCCTTCTCGCGCACAACCTTGGCGGCATCTTTGGGAACCGTGCCGTATTCCGCCATGGCTTCGCAGGCGAGCGCCTCGATTTCGAACCAGATGCGGTAACGGTTTTCGGGTGACCAGATGGCGGCCATGACGGGGCGGGTATAGCGCGGCACCATAACGCGTGTTTCCTTACTATCAGAACATGAAGGTCCAAACGGTGGCGCCTCTCTAGCGGATTTCCGTGCGGGCGTCTGCCATCAAAGCGGAAAACTTTGACTTTTTCGCCTGCTTGCCGGATTTCTCTGTTCTTGAGGTGCGGATTTGCACCCAAAAATCACGAATTGGAGCCGCCGTGTCAGGTCTTTTGCAATCTGTTAGCCTGCCCGCTGTTATCGCATTTTTGCAGGTTGTTCTGATTGATGTGACCCTTGCCGGAGATAACGCGGTTGTTATCGGCATGGCGGTGCGTTCGCTCACCCCGCAGGAACGGCAGAAGGCCATCTTTATCGGGGTGGGGTTTGCTGCCGTTATCCGTATTCTGCTGGCGCTGGTGGCGGTCAGGCTGCTGGCCATTGTCGGGCTGACACTGGCGGGCGGATTACTGCTGCTGTGGGTATGCTGGCGGATGTACCGCGAAATGCACGACAATGCCGGCGCGCATGGGACTGATGGCCCCACTCCCGGTGGTTTGGGCAAGGCGATTACGCGGATCGTGATAGCCGACCTATCCATGAGCCTGGACAATGTGCTGGCCGTGGCGGGGGCTGCGCGCGAACATCCGGGTATTCTGGTTATGGGGCTGGCCCTTTCCGTGCTGCTGATGGGGCTTGCCGCATCGCTGATCGCCCGCCTGCTTGAGCGTTATAAATGGATTGCGTGGGTTGGCCTGCTCATTGTTCTGGGTGTTGCGCTGGAACTGATTGTCAAAGGCGGTGGCGAGATCTGGGGCCATATCGGGCACTGACACGTATCGGGATGCACAGTATCTTGCGCCCGAACAGGAAACAGGGTGACGTCTGAGCATGACATGTTTGCGTGCCGCATGCTGGCGGGGCTGGGCTGCTATTGGCCTGACCGTCGCTTTTCTGGGTGCCCCCGTATTGGCGGTGGCGGCGGATGATCCGGCGCCGGCGGCTGATGGGGACGATCTTTACGCTGCCCCAGAGCTTGATCTCTCCGTACCAACGGCTGGAGCGACAAGTGGCAGCCTGACGGACCGCCTGCATTTCTGGCTCCGGCTGGTTGGGCCGGATCGGGCCAGTGTGCAGGATTATGCGGATTTTCTGGCCAATGGCCCGGTATGGCCACGCCGGTCGCTGATCAGTGCGCGTATGGAGCAGGCTCTGCTTTTGGAATCGAACCCGGCCATTGTGCGGGGTGTATGTAGTAGCCAGAGCCTGAACACGGCGTCTGCGCTGGCGTATTGCGCGCAGCAGGTTCCTGATCTGGCCGCCCGTCTGACAGATGAAGCCGCACGTGCATGGCAGAACGGTAACGATGCAGCGACCCCTGCCCGCCTGCTTACGGTCCAGTTTCCCGCTGCGCTGACCCCGGCGGCTTCATGGATACGATTTGACCGTGAGGAGCGAGCCGGTCTGACAGAAGCCGCGCGGAGGACATTACCCTATCTGGCGGCTGACAGGCAGGCTCTGGCCCGTGCACGTCTGGCTTTTCGTACCAATGCAGCCGATGCGCAGGAACAGGCAGACGCGCTGCCTGCATCGGTTGCGGCTGACAGTTTTCTGTTTCTCGATCACGCACGCTGGCTACGTCAGCAGCAACGTTATGATGAAGCCGTGGCTCTATGGGCAGCGACAGGCAATGCAGCAGAACAGGCCGCCCCGCCTGCCCAGTTTTGGCGCGAGCGTGAAGCACTGGCGCGTGAGCTCCTGCAAACCGGGCGCGCGTCTGATGCCCTGACCGTTGCGAATGATCCGGTTATTGGTGGTACGGGACGGCTGGATTCCCTGTTTCTGTGCGGGTGGATTGCCCTGCGCTTCGGGCATGATGCCCCCCGCGCAGTGGCGTTTTTTCAGCCTCTGGCGCAGTCTTCCTCGCTTATCAGCAAAAGCCGGGGATTATACTGGCTGGCCCGTGCGTATGAGCAGGCCGGTAATGACGGTGAATACCGTGCAACACTGAAGCAGGCAGCCGCTTTCCCTTCCACTTTTTATGGCCAGTTGGCAGGTGCGCAGTTGGAAGGGCAGGATCAGGCCCTGCTCAAGCCCTCTTACGTGGCCAATATTACCCGGCGCGGCCTGCATGAACTGGCTCTGACTGGTGGCGTCGAGGATCAGGCGCTGGATGCGAACGAACTGGCGCAGGCCGCAGCCCTGCTGGTTTCATGGGGGGATAGGCCCCATGCGCGCGATTTTCTGCTCATGCTCGCAGGCCAGACTTCTGGGGATACGGCCCTGCGTGGGCTTTCGGCTCTTGCCCAGCGGCTTGGCCTGCCTGACATTGCCGTAACCGCTGCCCGCAAGGCCGGGCGCGATGGCATTTTGCTACCCACAGGCTGGCCAGATCCCTACTCCATTCCCGAGAACGGGCTTCCTGCAGGGCTGGTGCCGGGCCTTATCCGGCAGGAGAGCAGCTTCAATCCCGATGCGGTCAGTATTTCCAACGCCATTGGCCTGATGCAGCTTAAACCTTCCACGGCGGCGGACATGACCCGGCAGGCTGGGCTGGCCCCTTCCGCCGCCAGTGCAACAGGGTTGCATGACCCCATGAGCAACATTCGGCTGGGTGTTGCGTATCTTGAGCATATTCAGGGGCGCTTCGGGCCTGTCGTGCCTTATCTTGCCGCCGCTTATAATGGTGGGCCGGGGCGTCTGGGGCGCTGGCTTGGTACAATGGGCAACCCGGCAAGCGATGGCGCCAAGGATGATGTGATGCTTGACTGGATTGAAAGCATTCCGCTGGCGGAAACCCGGAACTACGTTCAACGCGTATGGGAAAACATGATTATTTACAGAGCTATGGGAGAGAACCAATGACACCGGCACGCTTTATCGCCACGTTTGGTGGGTGTGGACTGTCGCCCCGTGCTCCCGGCACCGTGGGGTCTTTTGCCGCTCTTGTTCTGGGTATTCCCATGCTCAAACGTCCGCGCCTGCTGGCCTCTTCGGCTGTGGCGGCAAGTGTTGTGGGCTGGTGGGCGGCCAATCGTGCGGGAGATGGCGAGGATCACGGTTGGATTGTTATTGATGAAGTGGCCGGTATGTGGCTGGCGCTGCTCGGCTGCCTTCCGGCTGACGACAAGGAAGCTGCGGCGCAGCCAGCGGAAGCTTCTCCCGCATCCGGGCATGCGTGGTTTCTGCCTCTGTTGGCTTTCGGCCTGTTCCGCCTGTTTGACATTACCAAACCCGGCCCGGTCGGCACACTGGACAGGCGACATGATGCGGTTGGCATTATGGGGGATGATATCGTGGCCGGGGTAATGGCCGCTGCTTGCGTGAAAGCCTTTAGGGCGCTGCCATACCTGCGGACGGTGCGCAAATAATGCATGATCCCCACCTCCCAGTCCCTCTTGCTGACGAGGCAACGCTCCATGCGGCGATGCTGCTGGAGGCCGAGCGGGTTCTGGGGCTGTTGCGTGCGGCTGCGGCGCGGGTGGTAACGGCAGAAAGCTGTACGGGCGGGCTGGTGGTGTCCGCTCTCACACATTTTCCCGGTTCTTCCGATATGACGGAAGGCGGGCTGGTGACTTACTCCAATACCATGAAGCAGGCCCTGTTAGGGGTGTCTGATGAAACGCTGTCGCGGCATGGTGCTGTGAGTGAGCCGACCGTGCTGGCCATGGCGCATGGGGCACTGTCTGCTGCCAGACTGGCGCGGCTGAGTGTTGCTATTTCAGGTATTGCCGGTCCCGGCGGCGGCAGCGCCGCAAAGCCCGTAGGGCTGGTCTGGTTTGCCGTGGCTGACAGGAAAAACGCCACAGCGAAAGCGACAAAACAGGTTTTTCCGGGCTCACGGGAGCAAATCCGCCTGCAGGCGGCACGCTATGCTCTGACTATGGTGGCCGACTGTCTTTCAGGGACGCTCTGAACTGGAATGCCAATGCCCTGTGCCGGGTAGCTGGGGTGTAGTGATACTTTCAGGTGCCACCATACCGGTGCCCGCGGCAATGACGCTGCCTTGCGGTGCACGTGCCTGCGCCATGGCGGCCAGTCTGGCCTGAATATGGTCAAGGCTTCGACAGTTCAGGGCGTCTGTTTCATTATCCGCCCTTTCTTCCTTTCCACACGGGCTGTTCTGCTGTGCAGCAGGATAAGGCGCGGGATCAGGGACGGCATGCGCCGGAGCTGCGTAGGCCAGCACGGCGAACAGAGCCGGTGTTAGGGCTGATACGACACGCATGAGGGGCTTCCCTTCGCGGTTTCAGGTCGCGGGCTTGCTGTCCGGTATGGATGAGCCAACCATAGCACTCTGCGGCGGCCCGTAAATATCACGCGCCCGTTTGATGAAGGCCGAAACCATCAGCCGTGTGGCTTCTGTAAAGACGACGCCAATGGCCATTTGCAGAATGCGGGAGCTGAATTCGAAATCGACAAAAAATTCGACAAGGCAGCCCTGTGGGTCGGGGCTGAAGCGCCAGACATTGCGCAGGTAACGAAACGGCCCCTTTTCATACCGCACAGTAATGGTGCCGGGGCGTTCAAGTGTGACGCGCGACGTGAAGCTCTCGCGAAAAGGGCCAAACCCGATAGTCAGGTCAGCCACAAGTTCGGAGGCAGTTTGCGTCCGCACCCTGGCGGCCGTGCACCAGGGCAGAAATTCGGGGTAACGGCCGACATCGGCTACCAGATCGAAAATCTGCTCTGGCTGGTAAGACAGAACACGCTTTTCTGCGTGTTTAGGCATTATCGCATCTCCTTCAGGCGTGCGGCGCGTGCCTCGCGCAGGGCAGCGAAATCGCTGTCCGCATGGTAGGATGAGCGGGTAAGCGGACTGGAACTAACCTGAAGGAAGCCCTTTACCCGCGCCATACCACCATAGTCCTCAAATTCGTCCGGCGTAACAAACCGTGCAACCGGCGCATGTTTGACCGTTGGTTGCAGATACTGCCCCATGGTGATGAAGTCCACATCCGCCACACGCAGGTCGTCCATGACCTGTGCGAGTTCCATTTTCTCTTCCCCCAGCCCCAGCATCAGGCCGGATTTGGTGAAAATGGACGGATCAAGCTGTTTCACGCGGTCGAGCAGCCTGAGCGACTGATAGTAACGCGCACCGGGCCTGATTGTGGGATAAAGCCGGGGCACGGTTTCCAGATTGTGGTTGAAGACATCTGGCCGTGCTTCAACAACGACTTCCAGTGCCTTGTTTTTGCGTAAAAAATCAGGGGTCAGGATTTCTATGGTCGTCTCGGGGGCCGCTGCGCGAATGGCCTTGATTACGGCCGCGAAATGCGCAGCCCCACCATCGGCCAGATCGTCTCTGTCCACCGAGGTTATCACCACATGGCGCAGGCCCAGCCGGGCTACGGCTTCGGCCACGCGGTTGGGCTCATCCGTATCCAGAGGTAGTGGCATACCGGTGCTGACATTGCAGAACGCGCAGGCCCGCGTGCAGATTTCCCCCATGATCATCATGGTGGCATGCCGTTGCGACCAGCATTCCCCGATATTAGGGCACGCGGCTTCCTCGCAGACGGTGACAAGCTTGTTGTCACGCATGAGGGCGCGGGTTTCATGATAGGTCGGGTGATTGGGCGCCTTGACGCGGATCCACTCAGGCTTGCGGGCAATCGGGTTATCAGGCCGATGTGCCTTTTCCGGGTGGCGCAGTTTGACTACGTCTTTTTTACGGTGATCGATTATGACGCGCGTTGGCATGGTCCTGCCCAATCTTGAACAATAGCCTTACAGAACTGGAACGCCCCACCTGCCCCGTCAAGGCGGCAAACCCCGGAGTTGGGGCCTGCCGCCATCACAGGCGCGGGAGATGCGCCCATGCGGGTCTGGCGTGTGACTAAAAGTGCAGTGCGCCACCATAAGCGGCCAGCACGGCCTCGTGCATGGATTCAGAAATGGTGGGGTGTGGGAAAATCGTTTCCGACAGTTCCGCTTCCGTCAGTTCGCCCGTGCGGGCGATGACATAACCCTGAATCATTTCCGTTACTTCCGCACCGATCATGTGCGCACCCAGCAATTCGCCCGTTGCATCGTCAAACACGGTCTTGATCAGGCCGGTGGGTTCCCCCATGGCCAGAGCCTTACCGTTGGCCAGCAGCGGGAATTTGCCCACACGCACCTTGTATCCGGCTTCTTTGGCGCGGGCTTCCGTATAACCAACCGATGCAATTTGCGGGCGGCAATAGGTGCAGCCGGGAATTTTTGTAACATCAATAGGATGCACGGTTTTCCCGGCAATGGCCTCAACACACATGACGGCTTCGTGGCTGGCCTTGTGTGCCAGCCATGGTGCGCCTGCGAGATCGCCAATGGCATACACCCCGGCCTCGCCCGTGCGGCAGAGCGCATCGGTTACGACATGGGTGCGGTCAACCTTGATCTTGGTGCCTTCAAGGCCGATGTTTTCGACATTTCCCACAATACCAACGGCGGAAATAATCTTGTCCACCGTGATGGTTTCGGTTTTTCCGCCCGCTTCTACCGTGATGCTGACACTATCGGCCCCTTTCTGCGGGGAGCCAATCTTGGCGTTGGTGAGTATCCTTATGCCCTGTTTTTCAAACTCTTTATGGGCAATGGCACTGATTTCCTCATCTTCCACAGGCAGGATACGCGGGGCGACTTCAACCAAAGTCACTGCCGCGCCCATGTTGCGGTAAAACGAGGCAAATTCCGTGCCGATGGCCCCCGAGCCGATGACCAGCAGGCGCTTGGGCATTGCTTCCGGCACAAGGGCTTCGCGGTAGGACCAGATAAACTGTCCGTCCGGCTCAAGCCCCGGCAGGATACGGGCTCTGGCCCCTGTCGCCAGAATAACGTTCTTGGCGTTCAGGGTCTGGGGCGCGCCGTCTTTCTTGCTGACCAGCACCTTGCGCCTGCCGTTGGCTGTTACGCCATCGAGTTTGCCAAATCCTTCAAAAACAGGGACTTTGGCTTTCTTGAGCAGGTGCGAAACCCCCGATGAAAGCTGCTTGGATACAGCGCGGGAGCGGGCAACAATTTTTTTAAAATCAAAGCTTACCGCTTCGGCCTTGAAGCCGTAGCCATCAAGGTCATGCAGTAGATGATTGATTTCCGAGGCGCGCAGCAGCGCCTTGGTGGGGATACAGCCCCAGTTCAGGCAGATGCCCCCAAGGTGGTTGGCTTCAACCACAGCAGTGGACAGGCCAAGCTGTGCGGCGCGCAGCGCAGCCACATAGCCGCCGGGGCCGCCACCGATAACAACCAGGTCAAAATCGGTCTGGCTCATGGTATCAGATTCTCCGCTACGTGCTGGTTAAAGCACAAGAGACAGGGGCGACTGCACAGCCGTGCGGAACGCGTTCAGCCATTGTGCGGCGGTTGCGCCGTCAACGGCACGATGATCAACCGACAGGGTCACGGTCATGACCGTTGCGATCTTGATCTCGTTGCCCGATACGACAGGCTGTTTACGACCTGCGGCAATGGCAAGGATCGCGGCCTGCGGCGGGTTGACGATGGCGGCAAAGTCCTTGACGCCATACATGCCCATGTTCGAGATCGAGAACGTGCCGCCCTGAAACTCTTCCGGTTTGAGTTTGCCTGCACGGGCGCGGCTGATCAGCGACTTGGCTTCCTGACTGATCTCGCGCAGACTCTTGGCATCGGCCTTGCGGACAATCGGGGTAATCAGCCCGTCATCAAGAGACACCGCGACGGAGATATCGGCATCCTCATGCAGGAGTATACCTTCTTCGGTGTAGTAGGCATTAACCGTGGGCACCTTTTTGAGTGCTACAGCCGAAGCCTTGATGAGCATGTCATTGACGGAGAGCTTGACGCCGTCTTCCCCCTCGCCTTCCTCCAGTGCGTTAAGCTGGGCACGCAGCGCCATAAGGGCGTCCAGTTCCACATCTATGGAAACATAGAAATGTGGGACATTGGCCTTGGATTCAGTCAGCCTGCGGGCAATGACCTTGCGCATGGTGGTGTGCGGCACCAGACGGCTGCTACCCGAAGCAGGCAGGGCAGCGGCAGGTGCAGCGGCTTCAGCCTTGGGTGCGTTCTGGGCGTTTTCCACATCCCGCTTGACGATACGGCCATTAGGGCCGGAGCCCTTGATGTTCGCAAGGTCGAGCCCCTTCTGTCGGGCAATACGCCGTGCGAGCGGGGACGCCACGATACGAGCGCCGGTTGCAGCCTTGGCGGCTACCGGTGCGGGCGCCGCAGGCGTGGGGGCTGGTACCTGAGGGGCCACCGGGCTGTTCTGCACAGCAGGAGCCGTGGGGGCCGAAGACTTGAGCGCCCCTTCAGCCGGAACGGCCTCGCCTTCTTCCACCAGAATGGCGATAGGCGTGTTGACCGCGACCCCTTCGGCCCCTTCGGGCACCAGAATGCGGCCTAAAATCCCTTCCTCAATGGCTTCGACTTCCATCGTCGCCTTGTCGGTTTCGATTTCCGCCAACACATCGCCTGATGCAACGGTGTCGCCTTCTTTCTTGACCCACCGCGCCAGCTTGCCTTCCGTCATGGTGGGGGAAAGGGCTGGCATGAGAATTTCAGTTGCCATCGTCTCAGCCTCTCAGATCAGGCCGCGCACGGCTTTGACGACGTGCTCGGGCTGTGGCAGCGCCAGTTTTTCCAGATTGGCGGCAAACGGCATGGGTACATCCACACCAGCAACGCGTGCGGGCGGCGCATCCAGCCAGTCAAACGCATGCTCGATTACCTGCATGGCAACCTCGGAGCCAATTCCCGCGAACGGCCAGCCTTCTTCCACCGTCACAAGGCGGCCGGTCTTGCGGACGCTCTCGACAATGGTTGCGGTATCCAGCGGGCGGAGACTGCGCAGGTTGATGACTTCGGCCTCGATGCCTTCCGCCGCCAGAAGCTCGGCAGCTTCCAGAGCGATCCCCACCGCGATGGAGAAGGATACGATCGTCACATCCTTGCCGGGCCGTTCGATCTTCGCCTTGCCAATAGGCAGGATGAAGTCTTCATCCACCGGGCATGGGAATTTGTGGCCGTACAGGATTTCGTTTTCGAGCACCACAACCGGGTTGGGGTCACGAATGGCGGCACGCAGCAGGCCTTTGGCATCTGCTGCCGACCATGGGGCGACAACCTTGAGGCCAGGCACATGCGCATACCAGCTTCCGTAGCACTGCGAGTGCTGGGCACCCACGCGCGCGGCGGCACCATTGGGGCCACGGAAAACGATGGGGCAACCCATCTGCCCGCCAGACATGTAGAGCGTCTTGGCTGCCGAGTTGATGATATGGTCGATCGCCTGCATGGCGAAGTTCATGGTCATGAACTCGACAATGGGTTTCAGCCCGGTCAGGGCTGCGCCAACGGCCATGCCTGTAAAACCGTGTTCGGTAATGGGCATGTCAATGACGCGCTTCTCACCGAATTCCTGCAAAAGCCCCTGCGAGATTTTGTAGGCACCCTGATATTCGGCAACTTCCTCACCCAGCAGGAAGACATCACCATCGCGGCGCAGTTCCGCCGCCATGGCGTCACGCAGCGCTTCGCGCACGGTAATTTCCTGTGTGGGGCCCCAGTCCTTGTCTTCATGCGAAACAAAGCTTAGGGGAGCCTGCGCCGCAGCAGCAGGTGTTGCCGATACAGGCTGTACCGCGGCGGGCGCTGCCTGTGTGGCTGCGGGTGCCGTCTGGCCTGCCTGATCCGGCACGGCCTCGCCTTCTTCCACCAGAACGGCGATAGGCGTGTTGACCGCAACCCCTTCGGTGCCTTCGGGCACCAGAATACGGCCGAGCACGCCGTCTTCAATCGCCTCGACTTCCATCGTAGCCTTGTCGGTTTCGATTTCGGCCAGAATATCGCCGCCGGAGACCGTGTCTCCTTCCTTTTTCACCCAGCGTGAAAGCTTTCCTTCCGTCATGGTGGGGGAAAGCGCGGGCATCAGAATTTCAGTCGCCATGATCTTTCAGGCCTCCAGCACAACGTCCGTGAACAGTTCAGAAGGATCAGGTTCCGGGCTTGTCTGTGCAAAGTCCGCGGCGTCGTTGACGATGGCCTTGATCTCGGTATCCATGGCTTTCAGGGCAGCTTCTTCCACCCCGGCTTCCAGAAGGATATGCTTGACGTGTTCGATCGGGTCGTGGTGCTTGCGAACGTTTTCAACCTCTTCACGCGTACGGTATTTGGCCGGATCTGACATGGAGTGGCCACGGTAGCGGTAGGTCATCATTTCCAGCAGGAAAGGCCCCTTCCCTGCACGGCAATGCGCCACGGCTTCGGCGGCGGCTTCATGCACGGCGGCAACGTCCATACCGTCCACCTGCCTGCCGGGAATGCCCCAGGGTTCGCCGTTCTTGTAGAACTCGTGCCAGGCAGAAGCGCGCTCGACCGAGGTGCCCATGCCGTAACGGTTGTTTTCAAGCACGAAGAGACAGGGCAGCTTGTGCAGCGCTGCAAGGTTGAAGCTTTCGTAAACCTGCCCCTGATTGGCTGCACCATCCCCAAAATACGCAACGGCGACTTCATCCGTTCCGCGGTATTTGTTGGCGAAGGCAAGCCCGATGCCCAGCGCAACCTGTGCACCCACGATGCCGTGTCCGCCGTAGAAATTCTTCTCACGGGAGAACATGTGCATGGAGCCACCCTTGCCATGGGAATATCCCGTGGCGCGGCCGGTCAGCTCCGCCATGACGCCTCGCGGCTCCATGCCTGCGGCAAGCATCTGTCCGTGGTCGCGGTAGGAGGTGATGAGCTTGTCACCATCGCGCAGGCACATCTGGATGCCGGTCACAACGGCTTCCTGCCCGATGTAGAGATGGCAGAAACCACCGATGAGGCTCATGCCGTAAAGCTGCCCGGCCTTTTCCTCGAAACGGCGGATCAGCAGCATGTCATGGTAAGCC
Source organism: Acetobacter papayae (assembly GCF_047721125.1). NCBI lineage: Bacteria > Pseudomonadati > Pseudomonadota > Alphaproteobacteria > Acetobacterales > Acetobacteraceae > Acetobacter > Acetobacter papayae. Next base: position 160,130 of record NZ_JBDNWF010000001.1, read on the forward strand.
TGCATGAACTGGTCGCGGGTCAGAGAGGGCTCATTGCGGCCCGCTTTGCCCACCTGTTTGTCTGTTGTACCCATGAATGGAGTCCTTAACTATACTCAACCATTTAATGCGACACCTGGCTTTGATTGGGAGAAGACAGACATTTTATCCTGCGTCTTTGTTAAGTGCATGAAAATCCGGTTCTTGGGCCGCGCCTTTATTTGGCGTTATATTCTCCTGACTGTCCCCCGCTTTTGTGCAACAGCCTGATGTTGTCGATCTGCATGCCGCGATCCACTGCCTTGCACATGTCATACAAGGTTAGTGCTGCGACTGACACAGCCGTCAACGCTTCTATTTCCACACCTGTCGCCCCCGTTGTTGTAACAACGGCGGTAATCACGACCTTGTCATTCCCAGCAGCAAAATCCACGCTGATGCTGCTCAGGCTCAGAGGGTGACATAATGGGATAAGATCGGCGGTTTTCTTGGCCGCCATGATCCCCGCTATACGCGCTGTCGCGTACACATCGCCCTTGGGCATATCGCCCGACTGGATCATGTCCAGCGTGCGGGAGGCCATGAGAATCTCCCCGCACGCCACGGCCTTGCGATGTGTTGCGGGCTTGGCGGAAACGTCCACCATCCGGGCATGGCCAGCCATGTCCAGATGCGTCAGCCGTGCCTGTGTCATGTCAGTCCGTGCCCAGAAGCTTGCGCGCGGCCTCTCCGGGGTCGGGCTGACGCAGCAGGGATTCCCCAACGAGAAAACCTGTTACGCCCTGTGCGGAAAGCTGCTCGATTTCGGCATGGGTCTTGATGCCACTTTCCGAGATGATGATCCTGTCAGGCGGCACCAGCGGCGCAAGCTGGCTGGTGGTGTTGATATCCGTCACCAGTGTCTTGAGATTGCGGTTGTTGATGCCGATCAGGAAAGTATCCAGCGCCAGAGCGCGGTTCAGTTCTTCCTCGTCATGAACTTCTACCAGAACGTCCATGTCCAGCCCTTTGGCGTGGTCAACCAGTTCCAGCGCTTTTTCGTCGCTCAGGATACTCATGATCAGCAGGATGCAGTCAGCACCGATCAGGCGGCTTTCATAAACCTGCCACGGGTCGAGAATGAAATCCTTGCGCAGGACAGGCAGCGCGCAGGCGGCTCGTGCTGTGATCAGGTCGTCATTCGAGCCATGAAAGCATGAGCTTTCCGTCAGAACCGACAGGCAGGCAGCCCCGGCCTGCTCGTAGCTACGTGCGACCTGAGCCGGGTCGTAATGTTCCTGAAGGATGCCCGCCGAAGGAGAAGCCTTCTTGATTTCGGCGATAAGCCCCACGGCGCGGTCTGCGGCTTTTTCTTTCAGGGCGCGTCCAAAGCCACGGGGTGCGTCTTTCTGCTCCTGCACCTTCGCTGAAATTTCCTTCAGGGGCAGCAGGGTGGAGCGGTGTTCGACTTCCAGTTTCGTTCTGGCGCAGATACGGGCCAGAACATCAGGCAGTTCGTCGGCTCCGGCGGCGCAAACGGCGTCTGAAGGTGCAACCGTGGACGTGTTGGGTGTATCGCTCATGATTGTCCTGTTTATCTTTCGGGCCGAGCGGCAGACCCGGCCGCGCGTAACCCATCAAGAACCGCCAGAGCGGCCCCGTTATCCAGCGAGCGCGCGGCTTCCGCCACACCATTTTTCAGCGCATGCGGGTCAAGCCGCCCTTCGTGCAGAAGGCTGATGCGCCCCGCGACATGAAGGGCGCAGGCCGCGTTTAACAGGACGGTGTCCCGGTAAGCCCCATGCGCACCACGCAACAGCTCATCAAGCGCTTGCGCGTTATGCTGTGCGTTTCCTCCTTGTATGGCACTCACTGGCGCGTATGCAAGCCCCGCCATTTCCGGCTCAACCGCAAAGGAATAAGCACGCCCATTTTCAAGGGCTTCAACCTGCGTGGGGCCAGCCAGCGTCATTTCATCAATGCCGCCATGGCCTATGCGCGGCAGGCCGCATACGGCCCATACTCGTTCGGAACCCAGTCTGCCCAGCACATCCACCACGGGCCGTAGCCATGAAGGAGAAAACACCCCTACCAGTTGCCGCCGGACCCCGGCGGGGTTTACCAGCGGGCCAACAAGGTTGAACAGAGTGGGCAGCCCCAGCGCCTTGCGTGCCTGCGCCGCATGCCGCATGGCTGGGTGATGGTTGGGGGCGGCAAGGAAAATGGCTCGATGTGACTGCATCTGGCTACGAAGGGATGCGGCGTCCGCCAGAAGGGGTACGCCAAGCGCACCCAGCACATCCGATGCACCGGAAAGCGATGAAACCGCCCGGTTGCCATGCTTGGCGACAGGAATGCCCAGAGCCGCTAGAACAAAAGCAACAGCGGTGGACACATTCAGCGTCCCGTAATTGTCCCCCCCCGTGCCGCAGACATCCACGGTGTTGTCTGGTAGGTCTGGCACCGCGTTCATGCGCTGCCGCAGGGCGGTTACGGCCCCCAGCAGTTCGTCGGGCGTTTCTCCACGCACACGCAATGCCATCAGAAAGGCGGCAATGCGTTCGGATGACACCGCGCCGTCCATGATTACGCCAAAAGCCTCTTCGGCCTGTGTAGCGCTGAGGGATTCTCGTTTGGCCAGCCGTTCAAGCACTGCCGTAAACAGGGCGTGGCTGTCAGCCGTAACCTCGCTCAGAATGTCAGACATGAGCCTGTCCGGCATTCCATTCCCGGGCGATGGTCAGAAAATTACGGAGCAGGTCATGCCCATATTCAGAGGCAATGCTCTCGGGGTGGAACTGCACGCCTGATATCGGGAGTTCACGGTGTCGCACACCCATGATCACGCCATCTTCCGTCCACGCAGTGACTTCCAGATGCGGGGGAATGCTGGCGGGTTCCAGTGTCAGGCTATGATAGCGCGTGGCCTTGAAAGGACTGGGAAGGCCCGCGAACACGTCCTTGCCCTCGTGATAGACAGGGCTGATCTTACCATGCATGGGGGTGGGGGCGCGCACGACCTCGGCACCGAAAACCTGCCCTATTGCCTGATGCCCAAGGCAGACACCGAAAACAGGCACTTTGCCAGCGGCAGCAGCAATCAGGTCACAGCAGATTCCAGCCTCGTTGGGGGAGCACGGGCCGGGGGAAAGAACGATGGCCTGCGGGTTCAGGGCAAGGGCTTCATGGGGGCTCAGGGCGTCATTGCGAACAACGTCACACGTCTCCCCCAGCTCGCCCAGATAATGGACAAGGTTGAAGGTAAAACTATCGTAATTGTCGATCAGAAGGATCATGGTGAAATGATGGCCTTTTAAACTGCCGCGGTCAATTAACACGAAACGGGCGAGGTATTATCCCCTGCCCGCCTCTTCGCGCGCCTGCTCCATGGCGGTTTGCGCAGCCCTGAAAACGGCTCGTGCCTTGTGGCGGGTTTCTTCGTATTCGCTTTCGGGGTGGCTATCCGCCACCACGCCGCAGCCAGCCTGTACGTGGATTGCACCATCCTTGATAACCGCCATGCGCAGGCCGATACAGGTATCCATGTCGCCACCGGCCCCGAAGTAGCCGATACAGCCAGCATAGGTGGCGCGGCGCGTGCGCTCGATTTCGTCAATAATTTCCATGGCGCGGATTTTAGGTGCCCCGGTCAGGGTTCCGGCCGGGAAAGCTGCCACAAGGGCGTCGAGCGCATCAAGCTCTGGCCGCAGCGTGCCTTCCACGTTGGAGGAAATGTGCATGACGTGGCTGAAACGCTCAATGACGAACCGTTCCGTGACCGCGACCGATCCCGGCTGGCTGACCCTGCCCACATCGTTGCGCCCAAGGTCGATGAGCATCAGATGCTCGGCTATTTCCTTTTCGTCGGCCAGAAGGTCCTGCTCAAGCTGCTGGTCTTCTTCTGCGGTCTCGCCGCGTGGGCGTGTGCCTGCCAGAGGGCGAACCGTCATTTTACCTGCGCGCAGACGCACCAGAATTTCGGGTGATGAGCCAACGAGCGAAAAGCCGCCAAAATCAAGATGGAACAGGAACGGAGCCGGGTTGATCCGCCGTAACGCCCGGTAAAGGTCGAGGGATGGCAGCGGAAACGCCGTGGAAAAGCGTTGGCTGGGTACGACCTGAAAAGCGTCACCTGCCGCGATATAGTCCTGTATTTTCCTTACGGAATCACAGAACTCGTCATGCGTGAAGGTTGAAACCGGCTCGCGGTAAGGTGGCACATCAGGTGTTGGCGGCTGTGTGGGCAATGCCCCTGCCAGACAGTTGCGCGCGCGGGCCAGCAGGGCATGCGCGCGATCCCATGCGGTGCCACAGGTTTCACCTGCCGCAGGGCGCACGGGGGCTGCCAGAATAAGCTCGTCGGTGACTGTATCAAAAACGGCAAACAGGCCGGGCCGCATCAGCACGGCTTCGGGTAGGTTCAGGTCATCAGGCGGGGCGTCTGGCAGATGCTCCATCTGCCGCACCATGTCGTAACCAAGATACCCGAACAGTCCCGCAATCATGGGGGGGAGCCCCGGCTGCAGGGTAAGCTGGGTTTCCTGAATGAGCTGGCGCAGGCTGTCCAGAGGGCGCTCAACCGCTGTAGTAGTGTGGCCATCGGCTTCTACACTCACGCAGCCATTATGGCAGGTCCAGATCAGGTCTGGCATCAGCGCTATAACGGAATAGCGGCCACGGGATATGCCGCCTTCCACGCTTTCAAGCAGCAGGCTGTGCCGCCCTGCCCCGGCATGCAGGTGTGTCAGACGGATATAGGCGGAAACCGGCGTCAGCAGATCCGCTGCCTCAACCGAGAACACCACCGAAGCCTGACCATTATGCCAAGCCGCCTCGCACGCCTTGCGTGATGGAGAGTCGGAGGAATGGAGCTTCATGGTCATGGTGTGTTGCCGCCAAACCCGGCTTCCGACAGAGCGGTGTTAACGCCCGTTTGAATGACGCGGGGCGGAGTGTTGCGCGACAGGGCATTGATATAGCTTGCCGCGATATCTTCCCCCACAGCCTGAGAGAGGCTCGCACGCAGTTTGCTGATGGCCTGCTCGGGTGCCGGCGGGTTGGGTACGAACACCCGCGTGACGACGGCGACAAAAAATGCATTGTCGTCTTCCGCCATGAATGCCTGACCGGGCTTCATGTTCGGCAGGGCCGTCATGAGTTCAGCGGGGATGTTCTTGTTGGGTGCAGCCAGAGCAAACGAAGCGCCGCGGGTAGTCTGCGCACCGGCGATAGCCGTTGTGCCCAGAGCCCCTTTGGCCTTGGCGGCCGTATAGAGTGCGGTAGCCGCCAGATCGGCCGCGTGACGGCGGTTTTCAGCCTGCCATGCGGCGAGAACCTGCGGGCGGGCTTCCTCGAAGCTCAGCGGGGCGGATGGCTTGACTGTATCCACGGCCACGGCAAACCAGCTATTATCAGGCCCTTCGCTCAGGAACGGAGGAGCTCCTTCCTTCTGGGCAAAAACCTGATGAATGATCGCATTGCGCAGGGGGCCTGATGCCGGAATCGGTGCGGGTGTGCCTTCGGCTGTCAGGCCCTGCGCGTTGAGCGTGCCGGAAATGGCGGCAGCCCCCAGCGTGTCGGGAATGGCATCAAGCCCTTTGGCTGCGATTGCATCTTGCAGAGGCCGCAGGCGTTCGCTGATGGCCGAAGGTGTGGCGGCCTTGCGGTATTCATCAAGAATCTGCTCGCGCGCTGTGGCAAAAGGCGTGACCTGAGCCGGTTTGATGTTCGAAACCCGGAAAACCGCCCACCCTGCTTCTGTTTTCACAGGGCTGCTGACGCTGTCTGCCGGAGCGCTGAAAATAGCTGTGCGCAGGATTTCGGAAGGAATGGCGGCCGCGCGCGTGCCCGGCATTTCCACCGAAGCGGCGTTGCCTGCCGCTTTCTGGGCGGCAGCCCAGTCACCGGATGCAGCCCATGCGGTGCTGACGCTCTGTGCCTGTTCCTGTGTCGGGAAGGTAATGAGCTGAACATCACGCGATTCAGGTGCGTTGAAACGGCTGGCCTGCTCATCATAGATCTGCTTGATCCGGTTTTCGTCCAGCGTCAGCGTATCCGAAACGGTCTGGGGTGACAGGACGACAATCCGGGCGTGGCGCAGTTCCGGTACGCGGAATAGCCACGGATGGTTGGCGTAATAGCGGCGAAGCGCTGCCTCATCTGGTGCGGGGAGTGTTGGCTGTGCAGCGAACGGCACGCGGATGAAATCCACCACATGCGTGCGCGCACCAAAGGTGATGAAGCGCTGGAGCATGATGTCCGGCACGCTTGCGCCTTCGGCCATGGGCAGCAGGACAGCGCGGACTGTCAGGTCATCGCGCACAAGCTGGATCACATGCTCTTCGCTCAGGTGGCGTTCCTGAAGAACAGTATTGAAGGTCGCGCGGTCAAACTGCCCGTTTGGCCCTTTGAAATTGGGGAGCGAGAAAATTTCATCCCGCACGGCTGAGTTGGGGACAATCAGGCCCATTGTCCGTGCGGCGTCCAGCACCTCGGCCCGGCCAGTCAGGCGCTGGAGAATCTGCAGCGCCATCTGGCGGCGCATGATGGGCGAAAGCTGAGAAGGATCGCTCATCCCGGCCTGGCGCGCCGCTGCGGGCAGTTCAGCCTGCAGGGCGGAGGCCAGTGCCCCCGCAGTGACGGTCTGCTTACCGACACGGGCCGCGACATCGGGGCCTTCACCCAGATGGCCGACGACATCGCCCGCACCCCAGCCGACAAAGGCAAGGAAGACAAAGGCTGCGGTCACACGGCCCAGCCACGATTCAACAAAAACTCGCCGCAGGTAGGAAATCATCGCCTCGGGGATCCACCGCTTGTCAAACACTATGCCATTATCATATTCAGGCGCGGCACCATAAGCGCAGGCGTGGCGCTTGACCAGCCATAACCGTGGCGCAGGATGCGGCGGTTGTGGTTCATGGCCTGTTCTGTCAGGGATAGCCTCAGCGTGGCCCGTGCATTTGTGCGGATGTCACAGATAGGCGCAACGACAGACATGGCTGAATTAACGCGCGACAGGGAGCAGGGTATGAGCAGGCAGATGATCGTCGGCAACTGGAAAATGAATGGCACACGGCAGGCCGCACAGTCACTGGTGGCGAGCCTTGTTGACCGGCTGCCGCAGGGTAGTGCTGACGTGGTGATCTGCCCGCCCTTTACGCAGCTTGCTCCCGTGGCTGACCTGCTAGCAGGCTCAGCCATCGGCCTTGGCGCGCAGGACTGCCATCAGGCTGTCAGCGGAGCTTATACGGGTGATGTCTCGGCCCCCATGCTGGCGGATCTTGGGGTGTCGTATGTCATCCTCGGCCATTCCGAGCGGCGGCAGGGTCATGCCGAACTCGATGAAACAGTGCGGGAAAAAGCCGTAGCTGCCATCGCTGCGGGGCTGGTGCCTGTCATCTGTATTGGTGAAACGGCTGAACAGCGTGATGCCGGGCAGCATGAGGATGTTCTGGGCTGGCAAATCGAAGGCTCTCTGCCCGCAGGCTTTAGCGGTGTTCTGGCCTATGAGCCGGTCTGGGCCATTGGTTCGGGACGGGCTGCAACAGAGGAGCAGATCGCCCAGACAATGGCTTTCTTGCGTGCTGAGTTGCTTCGTCAGTTCGGAGAGACTGGAAAAGCTGTCAAAATCCTGTATGGAGGGTCCGTAAACGCGGGGAACGCGCCGTCCATCCTGTCCATTCCCGAGGTGGCGGGCGCTCTGGTCGGTGGCGCCAGCCTGGACGCGGATGCGTTTCTCTCCATCGTGGGCGCGGCTTCGGCCTCCTGACCCGCTGCACTGAATCTGGAACCTGATATGACTACAGCCCTGCTGATCCTGCATTTCTGTGTCACCGTAGCTCTGATTGGCGTTGTGCTGATTCAGCGCAGCGAAGGGGGCGGTCTGGGTATTGGCAGCAGCCAGGGCATGGGGGCATTCATGTCCGGTCGTGGTACTGCCAACCTGCTGACCCGCACCACCGCTGTGCTGGCTGGGCTGTTCATGCTGCTATCCCTGACACTCGCCCTGCTCTACCGCGGTGGCGTGAGTGGTGTCGGGCATGATATTCTGGCGCAGCCGCCGCAGGGTGCGGTCTCTGCACCGCAGCCCGCACCGGCAGCGCCCAAGCCCTGAAGTCTTGAACATGTGCTCCACCTGCTGGCACGGGTGGGGTATAAGTCTATCGGTTCTGGTCTCCGTGTGCATCCGTGCATGTGGGGGCCAAATCTCGTTTGCCATTATCCACCCACTCCTGTCCGTGTAGGAAGTTCGCTCATGACACGTTTTGTCTTTATTACCGGTGGCGTGGTGTCCTCTCTGGGAAAAGGGATCGCATCCGCCGCTCTGGGCGCCCTGCTGCAGGCGCGAGGTTACAAGGTGCGTCTGCGCAAGCTTGATCCCTACCTGAACGTGGACCCCGGCACCATGAGCCCTTACCAGCATGGTGAAGTGTTCGTGACCGAAGATGGCGCCGAGACCGATCTGGATCTGGGGCATTACGAGCGCTTTACCGGAGTGAATGCCAGCAAGGAGGATAATACCACCACGGGGCGGATCTATTCCGATGTGATCCTGCGTGAGCGCCGGGGGGATTATCTGGGCGCGACCGTGCAGGTCATTCCGCATATTACCGATGCCATCAAGGATATCGTCGTCGCCAATACCGATGATCTGGACTTTGTTCTGGTCGAAATCGGCGGCACGGTGGGTGATATTGAAAGCCTGCCTTTCCTTGAGGCCATCCGTCAGTTGCGTAATGATCTGGGCACGGACCAGACTATGGTTGTGCATCTGACGCTCCTGCCCTGGATTGCATCGGCAGGTGAGCTGAAAACAAAACCCACACAGCATTCGGTCAAGGAACTGCAGAATGTGGGGATCCAGCCCCAGATCCTGCTCTGCCGGTGTGACAGGCCCATTCCGCCCACGGAAAGGCGCAAGATCGCCAGCTTCTGTAACGTCCGGCCTGAAGCTGTTATCGCTGCCCGCGATGTCGATACGATTTACGCCTGCCCCCTCTCCTATCATGCCGAAGGCATGGATAACGAGGTGCTGCGTTACTTTGGCCTGCCGTATCAGGACGAGCCCGACCTCGAAAACTGGCGCCGCGTTGTCGATGCTATCCGCCACCCTGAAAGCGAAGTGCGTATTGCAGTCGTCGGCAAATACACAGCGTTGCTCGATAGCTACAAATCGCTGAACGAAGCGCTGCTACACGGTGGGATTGCCCACCGGGTCAAGGTGACGCTGCAGTGGATCGATTCTGAAAAAATCGAGAAAAACCCGGCCCTGCTGGAAGAAACTCTGGGCGATGTCCATGGTGTTCTCGTGCCCGGCGGCTTTGGTGAGCGAGGCTCACAGGGCAAGATCGAGGCCATTCGCTTTGCGCGTGAAAAGGGTATTCCCTTCCTTGGTATCTGCTTTGGCATGCAGATGGCGGTTATTGAATGCGCAAGAAATCTTGCTGGCCTACCCGATGCCTCGTCAACCGAGTTCGGCCGCACGGATGAACCCCTTGTTGGCCTGATGACGGAATGGGCACGTGGCAATGAGCGCCTGCGCCGGAGCGAAGGTGGTGAATTGGGTGGCACCATGCGTCTGGGTGCTTATCCCGCAGCGCTGGTGCCTGGCACCCGGGCAGCCGAGGTATATGGTGCCACCGCTATCCGTGAGCGTCATCGGCATCGGTATGAGGTGAATATCCATTACCGCGAACAGCTTGAAAAGACCGGTCTGAAGTTCTCCGGCCTTTCCCCTGACGGGATTCTGCCTGAAGTTGTGGAATATACCGATCACCCGTGGTTTGTGGCGGTGCAGTATCATCCTGAACTGAAGTCCCGTCCGTTTGCGCCGCATCCGCTGTTTGCCGGTTTTGTGGGGGCATCTCTCAACAAAGCGCGTCTGGTATGACAGCTCCTGTCGGCCAGCCCGTAAAGGTCGGCAATCTGCTCATTGGCAACGATCAGCCTTTTGTGCTGATTGCAGGACCATGCCAGATTGAATCCGCCGTGCACGCGCTGGAAACCGCAGCAGCACTGAAAGAACAGTGCGAAAGCCTCGGTATCGGCCTGATCTATAAAAGCTCTTACGACAAGGCCAACCGCACCAGCCTGAGCAGTCAGCGGGGCATTGGCCTGCGTGACGGGCTGGATATCCTTGCCCGCGTGCGCGAAACCTACGGTATTCCGGTGCTGACGGACGTGCACGCTCCTGAGCAGTGCGCACAGGTGGCGCAGGCTGTCGACGTGCTGCAAATCCCGGCGTTTTTGTGCAGGCAGACCGATCTGCTGATCGCGGCGGGGGAAACTGGTGCTGCGATCAATGTCAAGAAAGGCCAGTTTCTGGCCCCGTGGGATATGGCCCATGTAGCGGCAAAAATTGCTGCTACGGGCAACCGCAACATTATGCTGTGCGAACGCGGTACAAGTTTTGGCTATAATACGCTGGTCAATGATATGCGTGGCCTGCCGATTATGGCGCAGGATGGTTACCCGGTGGTGTTTGACGCCACGCATTCGGTGCAGCAGCCGGGTGGGCTTGGCGGCGCTTCAGGCGGTCAGCGTGAATTTGCCCCGGTTGTTGCGCGGGCGGCACTGGCAGTTGGTGTCGCCGCCCTGTTTATCGAAACCCATCAGGACCCGGACCATGCGCCTAGCGATGGGCCTAACATGCTGCCGCTAGCCAGCATGCCCGCTCTTTTGCAGCGTTTCAGGCAGATTGATGACCTGATAAAATCCACCACCTGATTAATCAGGTGGTGGCGGTTTCTGTCCGCATAAGGTTTTTTGTAAAAGGCCCGCCTTTATAAGAGGCGGGCCTTTTACGTTTTAGACGTCCAGATTGGCCACCTTGAGGGCGTTACCAACAATAAAGTCACGGCGGGGTTCCACCACGTCGCCCATCAGGGTTGTGAAGACATCTCCCGCTTCTTCCAGATCACCAACGCGAACCTGCAACAGGGTGCGCATGGATGGGTCCAGCGTGGTTTCCCACAGCTGTTCATCGTTCATTTCGCCCAGCCCTTTGAAGCGGTTGATCGCCAGACCGCGCCGCCCCTGCGAGAGCAGGCGTGCAAAAAGCTCGGCGGGGCCAGACAGGGCGTGCTCCACCGTTTCTGATTTCAGGCGCACACCATTGGCAAAGTCTTCGTGCAGTCTGTCGCTCTGTGCGCTGAGCCAGCGGGCATCCGCACTGCCAAGGGCTGTGGGGTCGATGCGGTACATTTCCCCAACACCGCGCACATTGCGGGCCAGCTCAAGCCCGTCGGCGCTGGCTGTGACTTTCCAGCCTTTTTCCCCTTCGGGGGATGCAGCGTCCAGCCGTTCCTGCAGGGTGGCAACGCGAGGTTGAAGGATGGAGAGATCGGCATTGAGCGCACCGGCAAGGGCTGCCTGCTCTACAATCCAAGCCGGGATACGGCCCGCAAGACGGTTGATGACCTGACTGGCCTGCCGGATAAAGGGAATATCGGCCTCAAGCGTATCGCCTGCAACGGTGCGCCCGCTGGAGTAAACGAAACTGAACCCGTTCAGCGCCTTGTCGAGCAGGTAGCGTTCAAGGGCTGCATCGTCCTTCAGGTAGGTTTCATCATTGCCGCGCTTGGCACGGTAGAGAGGCGGCTGGGCAATGTACAGATAGCCGCGCTCGATGAGTTCGGGCATCTGCCGGAAAAAGAACGTCAGCAACAGGGTGCGGATATGCGAGCCGTCCACGTCAGCATCGGTCATGATGACGATACGGTGGTAGCGGAGCTTTTCGATGGAAAAACCACCCTGTTCTGGCTCGCCCCGGCCAATACCTGTGCCCAGAGCCGTAATCAGGGTGCCAATTTCCGCCGAGCCGAGCATTCTGTCGAAGCGTGCCCGTTCCACATTCAGGATCTTGCCCTTAAGCGGCAGAATGGCCTGAAAGCGCCTGTCACGTCCCTGCTTGGCGGTTCCGCCTGCGGAATCACCCTCGACCAGAAAGAGTTCGGCCTTGGAAGGGTCGCGGGCCTGACAGTCCGCCAGCTTGCCCGGTAGGGAGGACACGTCCAGCACGCCTTTGCGGCGGGTAAGTTCGCGTGCCTTGCGGGCGGCCTCACGGGCGGAGGCGGCGTCCAGCACCTTGGAGATGACGGTCTTGGCTTCTTTGGGGTGGGTTTCAAACCAGTGGCCGATAATATCGGCCACGGCGGAATGAACGACCGGCTGAACCTCGGAAGAAACCAGCTTGTCCTTGGTCTGTGACGAGAATTTGGGGTCGGGTACCTTGACCGACAGCACAGCCGTCAGGCCTTCGCGCATGTCTTCGCCCTGCAGGGACTGAGCGTCTTTTTTGGCAAGACTTTCAGCATATTTTCCGACAACGCGGGTCAGGGCCTGCCGGAAGCCTGCCAGATGGGCGCCACCGTCACGCTGGGGGATATTGTTGGTGAAACACAGCATGGTTTCATGAAAGCTGTCGTTCCAGCTCAGCGCGAACTCAACCTTGATGCCGTTTTCAGCATTTTCAAGGCTGCCGGTAACGGGCGGGGTGATCAGCGATGTGCGTGAACGGTCGAGCCAGTTCACAAAGGCTTCCAGCCCGCCTTCGTAATGGAAAATCTCTTCGCGCACGGTGGCCGTGCGTGCATCGCGCAGGATGATTTCAAGCCCTGAGTTCAGGAAGGCCAGTTCGCGAAGACGACGTTCGAGGATGGCAAAATCGAACTCGGTGCGGGGAAAGGTCTCGCCGCTGGGCTTGAAGGTCACTTCCGTGCCGGTTTCTTCGCTCGACGCGCCAACGACTTCAAGCGGGGCTACACGCTCACCATGGGTGAAGCGGATAAAATGCTCCTGCCCGTTGCGCCAGATCCGCACATCCATCCATTCGGACAGGGCATTGACCACCGCGGCACCCACGCCGTGCAGGCCGCCGGAAACCTTGTAGGAGTTCTGGTTGAACTTGCCGCCCGCATGCAGGCGCGTAAGCACGACCTCTGCTGCGCTTATGCCTTCCTCGGGGTGCATGTCGGTGGGAATGCCGCGCCCGTTGTCCCGTACGCTTACGCTGCCATCGGCATTCAGGGTCAGAACACAGCGGGAGGCAAAACCGGCCTGCGCCTCATCCACTGCGTTATCAATGATTTCAAACGCCATGTGGTGCAGGCCAGAGCCGTCGTCGGTATCGCCGATATACATGCCCGGACGCTTACGAACCGCATCCAGTCCCTTCAGCACGGAGATCGAGGCAGCATCGTAATCGTCTGAAACTGCTGCTGGCATAGGCTGAGAGACATCTGACATAAGAACGGTACGCTCCGTAAGGAAAGAACAGAAACCTGCAAAATCTTATACCGCGCGCAGTCAGTGGCGACCAGCACATACGGCGTGTTTTTGTTCAGCTTGGCAAAAAAGCGCCCTGATGCAGAACGCTGAAACGAGCATGGGATTTCAGCTCGGCGAATGGTTCTACGTCCGTGCCCGTCAGAATGACTGTTGTGCGGAAGCTGCGCACACTTTCGAGCAGGGTTGCGCGGCGTCCGGCATCCAGATGCACAAGGGGTTCATCCAGCAGCAGCAGGGGCGCTGCATTGCGTCGGTCTTCCACCAGACGTGCGTGAGCCAGAATAACCCCTAGTAGCAGGGCTTTCTGCTGGCCAGTGCTAGCCAGTGCCGCTTGTTGGCCTGATTGATGGTCCGAGAGCACGAAATCGCTCCGGTGCACGCCAGACGTTGTGCGCCCGCGCGTGCGGTCCTGATCGCGAAGGCTTTCCAGCCGGGTGCGGAGCCAGTCTTCCACCGCAAGGGCGGGGTGTTGCAAAAGCCTGTCGCTGATCGGGCAGTCCATGCGCAGTTGTATAGCCGGGAAAGCGCCTAGTGCCGTGCTGGCGTAGTGTGAGAGAAGATACACCACATCATTGCGCGCGGCTGCTACGGCCACGGCATGTTGCGCCATGGTGGCTTCCAGCGCGCCCAGCCAGGACTGTTCGCCAAACCGGGTCTGGAGTAGGCGGTTGCGCTGGCTCATGGCGCGGTCATATGCAGCGAGTTCGCGCGCGTGCTGAGGGGTTACGGCTATGACCAGCCTGTCCAGAAAACGCCTGCGGCCCGATGCCCCTTCGCTGAATAGCCGGTCCATCTGTGGAGTAATCCATACGGCAGATGGAGCCTCCTCCCACCCGGCGGCACTGCGGCTCTGTCTGCCATTGAACAGAAAGCTGCGGCGTGAGCCGTCTGCTCCAGCTTGCGCGCCCGTGCCGATTTCAACCGGGCTGCCATCAATTTCAAAACTGGCGGATACTCCCCATGCCTCGCTGCCATTGCGACCGAGCTGGGCAAGGGGCGCTGCGCGGAGCCCGCGTCCCGGCGAGAGAAGGGATATGGCTTCAAGAAGGTTAGTTTTGCCGCTGCCATTGGTGCCGGTGAGCACCAGAAGGGCGCTATCGGGTTGCCATGTCAGGCGTTCATAATTGCGGAATTGCGTAAGTGCCAGTTTCAGGAGCCTTGGCATGGCCCTGCTTTTCCGCTGGTCTTGAACCCGAATGCACCAGCCCATTCATGGGAAATGGATGGGCTGGTGCTCATATGGGGTGTGCTGTGTCGTTTCAGGCTTACACGCGCATGGGCATGAGCACGTAGAGTGCTGCCGGGCTATCCACATCACGCACGATGGTGGGGGATGCACTATCGGCAAAAACGAACTCGACTTCTTTTTCAACCTGATCCGTCACATCGTTGAGGTAACGTGCCTGAAAGCCGATTTCGAGCGCTTCAGCCGTATAGGAAATCCGGTTATCGTCCAGTTCTTCCTTAGCCATGCCCTGCTCCGCACTGGAGGCAGACAGGGTCAGCAGGCCGGGTTCCAGCGCCAGTTTGACCGGGCGTGAGCGTTCCTGACTGATGGCCGCCACACGGGCCACGGCATCGGAGAAATCTTTTTTGCCCACGCGCAGTACGCGGTTGTTGTTGCGCGGGATAACTCGCTCATACTCGGGGAAGGTGCCATCGATCAGCTTCGACGTCAGAACAACCGCCCCGACCGTGAACTGGATGCGCGTTTCGGACAGGGCTACGGCGATTTCTTCCGGGGCCTCGTCAAGCAGCTTGCGCAGTTCGCTAACGGTCTTGCGCGGGATGATAACGCCGGGAATGCCCGAAGCCCCGGCGGGCAGCGGTGCCTGCACGCGGGCCAGACGGTGCCCATCTGTTGCCACCGCACGCAGCAGGGCTTCGCCCTCGACATCTGTGGCATGCAGGTAAATGCCGTTCAGGTAATAGCGCGTTTCTTCGGTTGAAATGGCAAAGCGGGTCCGGTCGATCAACCCGCGCAGAGTGGCGGAAGCCAGATTGAAGCTATGCGGGAAGTCCCCTGCCCCCATGGACGGAAAATCATCCACTCCCAGCACGTTCAGGCGTGTGGCGTAGCGCCCGGCGCGCAGGTTAAGCTGGCCGTCCTCGCCGTTCTGGTCCAGCTCAACGGCTACACCATCGGGGAGTTTGCGCACGATTTCGTACAGCACGGCGGCGGGAGCCGTTGTGGCCCCTTCCCGGCTGACACTGGCCGGCACGTGCTCCACAACCTCGATTTCCATATCTGTGGCTTTGAGGCTGAGCTGCCCTTGCGCCGCCTGAATAAGAACATTGGCCAGAATGGGGATGGTGTTGCGCTTTTCCGCAACACTCTGGATATGAGCCAATGCCTTGAGCAGCGTCGTGCGCTCCGCCGAAAATTTCATCTGGTTCTCGTTCCCTGCACATAGGCGCGCTCTCTGGCTGGAGCGCGCGGCATCATCCCACAAAAAAGTAACAGTCGGCAATAATCAGTCAATCCCCCTGAGGGGGCGAAGTTTTTTTCAGCTTTCCAGCATTCTGCGCAGCAGTTCCACATCTTCCGCAAAAGCCGCATCGCGCTCCATCAGTTCACTCACGCGGCTGACGGCGTGCATGACGGTGGTATGGTCACGATTACCGAATTTGCGACCGATTTCAGGCAGGGAGCGGCTGGTAAGCTGCTTGGCCAGATACATGGCGACCTGACGCGGGCGGGCGACATTGCGCGCGCGCCGTGCGGAGGACATGTCGGTCAGGCGGATATTCCAGTGCTCGGCAACCTTCTTCTGGATTTCCTCAATGGTCACGCGCCGGTCATGCGCCTTGAGAAGGTCGTGCAGCACATCCTGCGTGGCTTCAAGCGTCACGGGGCGGCCGAACAGATTGGCATGGGCGATCAGCCGGTTAAGCGCGCCTTCCAGTTCACGGACGTTGGATGTGATTTTATGCGCCAGAAATTCCAGCACCTTGGCGGGCACGACCACACCAGACGATGCTGCCTTGGATTCAAGAATGGAAATACGCAGTTCAAACGTGGTGGCATGAATATCCGCCACCATGCCGCAGCCCAGTCGTGTGCGTAGCCTGTCTTCCAGCCCTGAGAGATCAGAGGGGGACTTGTCGGCAGAGACAACGATCTGGCGCCCCGCATCCACCAGCGCGTTAAACGTGTGGAAGAACTCTTCCTGCGTATTGTCCTTGCCGATGAGGAACTGAAGATCGTCGATCATCAGCACGTCAACGGAGCGGAGCTGTTCTTTGAACTCGATGGTGGATTGCGAGCGAATGGCCGCGATAAAGCGGTACATGAACTTTTCGGCCGACATATAGGCCACCGAGACCTGCCCGGTTTTGAGCAGTTCCGTGCCGATGGCATGCATCAGATGCGTTTTGCCTAGGCCGACGCCGCCGTAAAGAAAGAGCGGGTTAAAGCCCGCACTGGAAGGCTTTTCGGCCACGCGCCGGGCGCAGGCATAGGCGAACTCGTTCGGTTTACCCACCACGAAGGTATCGAAGGTAAAGCGGCTGTCGAGTGCGGTTACCAGATCACTACGGTTATCCGGTGCGGCCGGGCGCGCGGGGGCGCTGTCTTCGGGCTGCGCCGGGGAGCTGAGGTGGGTTGCGGGCGGTGTGGGGGCTGCCGGGTCGCCCGCACGGGTAACCTGTAGCTCAACCCGGCGCAGGAAAGGCACTTCCTGGTGCCACAGGTCGCTCAGCCGGTCACCATACTGGCTACGCACCCAGTCGCGCAGGAAGCGGGTTGGCAGCAGCAGCGTGATTTCGTCACCATCGACAGGGCCAAGGGCAATTTTGGTCAGCCATGTCCGGTATTCGACTTCACCAACCTCATCCTTCAGGCGGGCGCAGATACGCAGCCACGATTCCTCAAGTCCTTCGCCACTGTGCAGTCCGGAAAAGGCGCTTTCGTCATCGTCCACCCCGATTGTCATTTTTGCTCCCGAGCAGTGTAAGGGGCGCGAATCCCGCGCGTGTTCAAGGGTGATAGAACACGCCGGTTGCGGCGCGGTGTTCAGGTCAACGGTTCTGGGGGGTATTTACCAGCGCGGCCACGCCAGCGCGGAGTGTCCCTGTAACCGAAAAAACATTCAGCCAGAATAGGCGGCGGTGCAGCCTCGGGCAACGAAAAACTGGCCCCTTTTGGGGGAGAATTCGCCCAAGGGTGTTTGAGAAAAAACAAAGCCGAATCATCATGTGATGATTCGGCTTTGCTGTGCATCTCAAGCATGCCGGCCTATTGGCCCGCCATGTTGGTTCAGGCGGTTGCCAGAGCCTTCACGCGAGCGGACAGGCGAGAAATCTTGCGTGCCACGGTGTTGTGGTGGATCACACCCTTGGTGGCGGCGCGCTGGATTTCAGGCTGTGCAACGCGCAGGGCTTCACGCGCGCTGTCATGGTCGCCAGCGGCGATTGCCGTCTCAACCTTCTTGATGAAGGTACGCATGCGGGATTTACGGGCCGTGTTGCGTGCAGTCCGCTTCGCGGTCTGTCTGATGCGCTTACGCGCCGAAGCGATGTTCGCCATGAGTTTCTGTTCTGTCCAGCACTGAATATAAAAGAAGGCGGCCAATCATGTCGGCCACAAGAGTAAGCGGCTCTGTAATGCAGGCAGGCATGTCACGTCAAGCGTGTTCGGTGCGCCAGCACACTTTCATCCGCTTTTCTGATGACGTGGACAGAAGAAACTTGAGCGGCCTGACTGGGTCATGCGTTCCACGCCCGCGCATGCAGGTGGGCCGGGGCAGCGTGGACAGGGTTCGCCTGCGCGCCCGTATACCCGCCATGCGTGCTGGAAATACCCCATATCTCCTTCGGGGCGGACATAATCACGTAGACTGGACCCACCGGCCTCCACCGCTTCATTAAGGACCGCGCGTATGGCCCGCACCAGCTTGCCCGCCGCAGGGCGCGTGAGGGAGGCTGCCGGTAATGCCGGGTGCAGGTCAGCCCGGTAGAGGGCTTCGGCCACATAGATGTTGCCAAGTCCCGCTACGATTTTCTGGTCCAGCAGCACTGATTTGAGTGGTGCCTTGCGGTCTGCACAGGCTGCCAGCAGTGTGGCGGTGGTAAACTGTGGCTCCAGAGGTTCCGGCCCCATGCCGCATAATAGCGGGTGTGTGTCCTCTGCGGCTGTTTCCACCAGTCCCAGCGCGCCGAAACGCCGGGGGTCGACATAAGCCACGCGGTCGCCTTCGTGCATGAGAAAGGTCACATGTTCGTGCGGCGCGGGGGTGGATTCAGAATCGAGAACGATCTTACCTGACATGCCTAGATGCAGCAGGATCGAGACCTCGCCCGACAGTCGGACAAGAATATACTTCCCCCGTCGCCGGAAGCCCATAATACGGCGACCACTGACAGTTTGCGAAAAACTGGCGGGAATCCGCCATCTCAGGTCATGGCGATGGACGGTTGCGTGTTGGATGACACGGTTTTGCAGCGCATTGGACATGCCGCGCATCACCGTTTCGACTTCAGGGAGTTCCGGCATGGCTACAAAGCAGGGTATAGAGGAAACCCATGACCGACAACTCTCATGCGCCCTCCCCTGTTTCTGCCGACGTAATGGCGGAAGAAACGGATTTTGGCTTCCGCTCCGTCAGGAAGGAAGAAAAGAAAAACCTCGT